>JAHQVV010000165.1 GCA_019634195.1 Phycisphaeraceae bacterium
CAATGAACCCCGGGCCGGCCAATTGAAAATCGCAGGCAGGCACTTGAACACGCCTGCCTGCGAAATTTTTAGGTAGATCAACCATCGCTAGATGAACGGCTGGCGTCTTCTAGTTCACGCGTCCCTGCAGCATCCCCGGGTTGCCGCCGTGCCTGACGCTGTAGTCGATGTTGTCCTGATCGGCGTGGGCCTGGCCGACCTCGTACTGCTCCATCTCGGCCGACCCATCGACACGGGCGACCTGCGTGCCAAGTGGCGCGTTGTTGCTGTCCTCCGCAGTGTTACCTGTCGCGTTATAGAAGCCATCGCCCCGCCTAGTGTGCGGGACGACGTGCCAGTCCACTCCGATTCGACCGATGGTGATATCTGTCCAAATCGTCTGATCCGACGGTGCTTCCAAGTTCTCCGGCGGCGACTCCTCGCCTAGCCACCGCGAGTCATCCAACGCATTGGCAAGGTAGCCGTAGCCCCAGTGGTAATTACCGTTTGCTGCGGGATAGGCATTGGCGAATGTCCACTTAGAGTCGGCGGGCATCGATGGGCAGAACATGCCTTCCGAGGCACGATCGAGCGTGTAGCCCGCCAGATAACCGCTCCAGATATCACGGGCATCCGCAGCACTGCCGGGCGCATGCCACTCGCCGTGGAAAGCCATGCTCGGGAAGGTCTGCGCGATGAGGTGGTCGCCACGGGTTGGGAAGTTGCCGTCTTGATCGACCGCCGCTGCCGTGGCAGCGATCCCCATCTGGCGCAGGTTTGACAGGCACTGCGAAACCATCGCCGCCTTGCGCGCCGCGCCGAGCGCGGGCAGGAGGATCGCGATGAGCAGCGCGATGATGGAGATAACAACAAGCAGTTCGATGAGTGTGAAGGCAGATTTTTTAGTTTTCATGGGAAGAGACTCACTTAAAGAGATACGAGCAGGCACTATTGAAATGAGCAAAACGGTGTAAAAGCCGCTAACCGCCACAGTGCGGCCAGCGACCAGAAGGAAGAAACACTTAGCCGCGACGACGACGAGCGATCAGCAGACCGCCGAGGCCGAGCAGGGCGAGCGAGCTGGGCTCGGGGACTTCAACGAGCGCGGTATTGCTGACCACGACTGTTGAGCTACCGCCAAGCGAACCGAAGCGGACACGGATCTCCTGCCCCGCGTCTAGCGCAGTCGCAACATAAGAAACCGTCAGCGGCACGGAGGCGTCGCCGCCACCCCAGTCCGTCGCGTATGTCTCAGTAGCCAGGATCGACCCGCCTGCGGTCCCGATCTCAGCGACAATATCTTGATTAGACCCCTCAAATGCCGAACCGACGGTAACGGTGAACTCATAGGTGTTGCCTTCCACAAAGTTAGCGCCGGTGTCTTGGAACAACCCGCCGGCAGCACCCTGGAAACCGACCTGACGCAGCCCGTCGCTGACAACCCAGCCAGACCAAATCCGTAGCTGATCTCCGGTGTCAGCGGTCGGATCGCCGTCGAGATCTCGGTCTAAGTCATAGATAAGCGCGGTATTTGAGCCGTCCTGTGTCCACCCGCTTGGAGCGAAGCGGTTTTCTTCTGTCGTGGTGGCGTCATCCGTAAAGTCGGCATTGACCAATGGCAGGGCATCCGTGTTGCCAGCGTGCCCTGCAAGGACAGCGGCTGCTGCACACAGTGCGAACTTAGAAACGGGAAGAGAGGTGTGTAATTCTTTCATCGAAACTTCTCCTGAATAGGGAGGGATAGAAGCACGAACACGTTGTTCATGCGTTATAAAAGACTTATTTGTAAGGTCGCCGCCTTATCTCAGTGGCTGTCAAAACACGGTCGTGAATCGCGATCTCATCGAGCTTCCCAAACCACGGCTCCAACGGATCGCTACCCTTCGGGTTGCGCCCGATCAAAACGTCCTGCCGACCGGCAGCAAGCGAATAGGGATCGATGCCGTTTAGTGTGGCGTCACCATCCGGCTGATTCATCGTAAACTTGCGGACCTGGACTTCCCGGCCATCGATGTACATACGCACACGCTTGTGCCAATCAACGACAACCACGAGATGAGTCCATCGCTCCTCCGGGATCGATTTCATCCCGATAAAGTCGGCTACTCCAAACAGCGTGAAAAAGGGTTGGTTCTCTTTCCTTATCTCGTCGGGGTTCTCGGCATTGAACGATTTCTCACCCAAGACCCCCAAGCCGATCCCGGAACTACCTTGCTTGGTTGAAACGATACGCATCGCTTCCTTGTGGCCACCGGCTCGAATCCAACACCATGCTTCGATCGAAAACGATTGTTCAAAAAAGAAGCCCCCGTTGAGCGGCCCATCCACCTGGAAGGACCCGAGCGAATCCGAGTTGCTGTCGATCCGGCCGGCACTACCGAACACGCCTTGACGATCGATCGTCGCGGAGCCGACGACGCGCAAGTCGTGCCGGCCCGGGGCCGCCTCATTGACAACCGCGCCCGCTTGCGCTCCCTCAAACCGCCAGTACGCCACCGGCTCGCTATCCAATACCGCCGCAGCATGCGTTTTCTTAATCTCGCGGCTGAACACCGGCGCGTCGCTCAGCGCGATCATCTCCAAGCCGCCGGTCTCTGGAACAAGCCGGCGGGCCTGGCCCTTAGTCAGCACGACGGGTGCGAATGCTAGCGCGGACTGCTTGCCCGGCTGTGCACGGACCAAACCACTCATGACGCGCACCGTGCTGACGCCCGCCGCGTCGACCGCGACGCCGAACTCGGTGCCCAGATCGATCACATCCATACCCGATGCGTGGACGATAAAGCCTTTGCTTGAAGGTGTTTCACACTTGCCGACGAGCTTGCCTTGGTACAAGCGGATCGCGTTCGGGCTATCGGTCAGCTCGATCGTGCAGGGGGCCTGCAGCAGCGCGGTTGCGCCGCGACGGGTCGTGATCTCGGCGAAGCCGTGGGTCAGCGTGTAACGCTCCCACGCAACAAATTGGGTGCCCATCAGCACCGCTACGGGCTTGTCACCCGTGCGCCACTGCGCATCAACACTGTTGGTCAGCGTCGCGACGATCGGGAGTTGCTTGGGCGTCGGCGTCACGGCGAGTTGTGACGGGTCGCTTGGCGTCGGCGGATCAGACGAGCCAAACGGCAGCCAAACAATCGCGGCGAGGAGGATCACCGCGGCAGCCAGTGCGGAGACCGCGGTGTAGACCAGTCGCTTGTCCGCGATCGCGTGCTCAAACAGGTATCGGCCGGCCTCGGCATAGTCGTGCTTCGTCGGCGAGGCCGTGTCGCCCACAAGATCAGCCGGGGGATCCAGCGTGATGATCGGGGCCTTGGCCTCGGCTTCGAGTTTGGTGAGTTCGGCAAGGACGATCCCCGCACGGCTATCGTCTGGCGAGTCGGACAGTGCTTCAACAGAACGCGCCGCGTCACGCTCCAGGTTCGACCGGATCGCCCGTTCGTCCATCACCACACGCAGGTACGCCCTCGCGTTCGCTTCGTCGGCCGTGACCCAGCCGGACAGGCGTTGGCGGCCCGCATCGCTCGCGTCGCCGTGCAGCACGTCATGGATGAGCTGTTCGATCTCGGGGGTCATCGCTTGCCCTCCCCCGCTTCGACCGCGCTGAGGCGGGCCTCGATGCACTCGCGCAGCGCCTTGCGGACCCGCAAGAGCGCCGCCGAAACGGTGTTCGACGACTTGCCGACGCGGTTGGCGATCGTCGCCGGGCTCAGCGACTGGGTGTAGCGCAGCTCCAGCAGCCGGCGCTGATGATCGCCCAGGTGCTTCATGCACTGGTCCAGCGCCTCGGCCCGGTCGGTCTGCTCCTTGGCCACCTGCGGCACAACAACAGCGATCGCCTCAAGCGCATCGCCGGTGAGCATCAAGCGATCACGAGACCGATCACGGAAGAGCTCCATCACGCGGTAGCGCGTCACCTGCACCGCCCAGCCGGTGAAGGACGTGCCGGGCTCGAAATCGTCGAAGTGCCGGGCCAGGTACTCGCTGGTCGCCTGGATGACATCCTCCCGGTCGTTGGGGTCGCGGACGACGCCGCCAACAAACGCCTCGATCGCGGGCATCGCCGAGGCCCAGAGCTTGGCGAGCTGGACCATCGCCTCGGTCCGAGCGTCGTCTGCACGGCGGGTATTCAGATTGTCGGCACGCTCGCTGGGCATTGGCTGTAGAAACAGGCCCGGAGCAGACCAAGCATGACGCGGGAAACATCAAAAGACAGAAAATTCTCAAAAATGTCTCATTAAGAAGAGAAACACGGGTTAACGGCCATAACCCGAAGATCAATCCCAGTAGGCCGACCCTGAGCCACCTTTACAGGGAGCGAAGCGTCTGGCTACACCCCAAACCCCTCCCAAACCGGCCTGCCCACCGCGCCAGGCCGACCCCCAACATCTGGCACCCCGAGCCCGATAAGCACCGCCCCGTTCACCCGGTCAGAACCCGATCAGGATCAACGCCCCGATAAAATACCGCCGATCAATCTCGGAAATCCAAACTTGACGTTTGGTCCTCGTTCGGTTAACGTGTACCGAACAACCGTGTCGATGGTGATTGCAGACACACCTGACGCTTCGGCGATAAGGAGTCGGACCCCGGTTGGGAACCCCAATATATTGGGGATATGCCCGGCATAGCACCTAGACAAGGGAGACCTCCGATGACTGCACCCCTGATGATGATTGGCCCTGGCGGCGACTACGTGACCCGATTCGATGTCAAAGGAGCCAGCCTCGTCAAAACACGAACCAACCAGTCCGCCGGCCACGACCGCGACGCCGAGTCCTCCGGCAGCGGGGTTGCTTGGGGCTTCCTAGGCCGACGCAAGAACAAAAAGACCCAACCCAAGACCCAGCGCCGCGCGGACCACTTCGAACACACCCCGGCCCCCGCCCTGCCCGCGACCTACGCCAAGCCCACTACGGCCGACCTGCATCAGCAGCTCGCCATGATCCAAGCAATCGAGCACTGGCTCACCGGGCAGCAGGACGAGTTGGACCGCTTCGCCGCGATTCAGACCGCCACCGAGGCTCAAATGGCGAAACCGACCGCACGTGCTTCAAGCACGCCGACAAGCGGATCAGCACCCCAATCCAGCCCCGTCCGCGTCATCCGCTTCAACAGCACGACCATGGACCTGCCCACCCCGGCACCAGCGCTCAGCCCAGAATTAGTCCCCGAGCCCTGCCACGCCTTTGCAACCCAAGAACAACCCGACATCCCAACCCCCACCGAGAGGAGCGTCAACCATGACCAGCCCCAACCTCACCCCCAAGCAGATGAAAATTTTGACATTAATTCGCGACACCCGGCTATCGCGCGGCTATTCGCCGACGATGAAAGAGCTCGGCGAAGCGCTCGGCGTCTCCAAGGTCACCGTCTTCGAACACGTCGAAGCGCTGATCAAAAAGGACTGCCTGGTCAGGGATGCGAACAAGGCGCGCTCTTTGGAGCTGTCGCCTGACCTCGAGCTGCCCGACGAAGAACGCAAGACCCGCCTGCCCCTGGTCGGCTCCATCGCCGCCGGCTCGCCCATCGAGGCCGTCGAAACCCGCGAGCACCTCGACCTCGAAGAGATCTTCTCCCCGCCCGGCTCGAGCAGCGACAACAAATTCGTCCTCAAGGTCCGCGGCGACTCCATGATCGACTGCCACATCGCCGACGGCGACTACGTCATCTGCGAACAACGCAACGCCGCCCGCCGCGGCGACATCGTCGTCGCCCTCGTCGACAACGACGAAGCCACCCTCAAGTACTACGAACCCAAGAGCGACGGCACCATCCACCTCGTCCCCGCCAACGACAACTACGAGCCCATCGTCGTCCGCAAGGAACAACTCCAGATCCAAGGCGTGTGTGTCGGTGTGGTCCGGCAGTATTGAACTAAATCAACTCCATCACGGTGTTAGCCGGCGGGCTTGTCCCGCCGATCTGCTTGAAACAGACAGCGCCATCGAAGTAACAACCCATCGGCGGGACAAGCCCGCCGACTAACCGTGTCGCAATACCGGGGATCCCCATGCTCGCCTTCCACGCGATCATCTCCGCTTATGGCTTCTGGCTGCCTAACGACCCGCGCGGCTCGTGGTCCTCGTATGTTGGAAACCGCGTCCTACACCGGTTCGGTGGAGACACGACCAAAATCACCACGAGACAGAGCGTTGCTGCACAACCACACAACTCAAGATATCGCCAAGCCGCAAAAAACTTATTGAAGCACCCCCCGATCCGATTCAATGGTGAACAGGCTCGATCGATCGTAAGCGGGTTTAGACAAGTCGCAGACGATGCGGGCTATAAGTTTTTTGCGCTAGCCGTGATGCCAACGCACCTGCACGCAGTGATCGTCAATCATCCGCGCGAACCCGCCCGAATCATCGGGCACCTCAAACGCGGGGCGACCGATCGACTCATTACTGACAATCAACACCCGTGCTTGAATGACGGGTGGATCACACACAGTTGCTGGGCGCGCCAGGCATGG
>JAHQVV010000166.1 GCA_019634195.1 Phycisphaeraceae bacterium
CGCAGAACGTCCTCGACGGCGACCTGCAAGGCTTCATCGACGCGGAACTGCAGCGGCGGGCGAAGGGTAGCTAAATTCCGAAGCGTTGATCGGTAGGACAGGCATTCCTGCCTGTCTCGAAGCCAAAGGCTTAATACGATACGTTCCAGGTTTCGGCTTCGCCGATTGACAGGTAGGAATGCCTGCCCTACTTGTTGTTCTGTTCAGGTCGGTTGGGTTTTTGCCGCCACATGACCACGGCCAACATCACCGTCAACGCCGCACCGATCCCGCCGACAGCGATCACGAGGCCGGCGGTGCCGCCAAATGATCCGCGCCGGCTGACGACTGGGTCGGCCTTCACCGGCAGCCCCGTGTAAATCAAGCCCGTCTTGAAGATCGTGCCGGCCTGTTTGCTGATGATGTAGACGTGGCCGGCTTCATCGACGCCGAAGCGGGCGTCGCCGCGCTCGGTACCGAGGACGTCGGCGAAGTTGCCGGTTTTGTCGCCGAGTTTGACGGTCATGATGTAGGGGCTGGACTGCCGGCCGACTTGTTCGACCGCCAGCGCATGGTGGTAGTTGGCGTGCATGAGTGTGCCGCGGGGCAGGTCGCCGAAGAGGATCTGGCCTTGGAACGACGGGTCGTCGGGGTCTGAGACCACTAGCCCGCCCATGATCGCGGTCATGCCGCCCTTGGGTTTTGCACCGATGCGCGCGGGGATGGCGTGGCCGTATTGCACGACCGGCGGACGGGCTTCGCCTTGTAGTTGTCTTTCGGTTTCGAAATCTAGGGCCCCCTCGAAACGGGCCCAGCCGTAGTTCCCGCCGGGGCGGACGATGTTGATCTCTTCGACCAATAGCGCACCGATGTCGCAGGCGACCAGGACCGTCTGGCCGTCGAGGTCTTTCGCGAAAGAGAACCACTGCGCGTCGCGTAGCCCGGTGGCATAAACCTCGGTGCCGAAGGGGTTGTCTTCTGGGATGGAGTATGGCTTGTCGCCGTTGGGCAGAGGGTTGATGCGCAGGATTTTCGCGAAGGGGTTGTCCGGCCGTTGGGCGCGGTCGAGGTTGTGTGGCTTTGAGTAGTCGCCGTTGTGCGAATCGCCGACCGCGATGTATAGCTTGCCGTGGTCGGCTTCGCCCGGCTGGGCATACGGGTTGAACGCGATCTCGCCCAGCGCGTGGGGGTTGTTTGAGTAGGTGTGGAAGTTGAGCAGCATGACGCGTCGGCCGCTGGCCGGGTCGATGCGGTCGGGATTGCTGGGGTCAACGCGCCATTCGACGAGGGCGAAACGTTTGTCGCTGTCGCCCAGGCCGCCGAACTCTTTTGAATCGAAGTCTGCTGCGTCATCGCTCAGTTCGACTTGGTGTCCGGTGTAGAGCCGGCCGAAGCCTGCCTCACCTTGCCGTGCATAATCGGGGTGGAAGGCGATGTACATCAGGCCCCGGAAGGGGTACCGCGAGTCGGCGTCGAAGCGGAAGTCTGGATCGGCCTGCGCCAGGTCGATGAAGACGCCGCGCTCGCTGCCATCTTCGGCATATGCATAGACCTGGCCGGACTGTGTGCTGACGAAGATGCGCCCGCTGCCGTCATTGGCGTGGGTCAGCTCCATCGCGTTTGTGCCGGCGTGCTCGGCGAAGGGCTCAAGCTCAAGTGTATAGCTCGATTCTTTCGGCTGGCTCGGCATCGCGTTGCTCGGCACTGAAAAGGCCAGGCCGAGGACACAAGCAATCAGGCTGTCCCGCAACAAACTCTTCATGTTCACTCAAGCCCGCTTTGACGCTTTGACGATACGACAATCACATACGGGGAGATCGGCACGGACGCCGACGAAAACGATTCACGCGACGGAACGCTCATGGCACAGCTTACCCACGACCACGCCGCCTGGCTCAACGATGGCCGACACGACGCGCCGCCCAAGCGCTACCGCATCGGTGAACTCGCAAGGCACACCGGCCTGACCCGTCAGACCCTGCACAATTATACGCGGTGGGGCCTGATCAAAGAAGCCGAGTGGACCCCGGGTGGCCACCGTCTTTACGACGAAGCCGTGTTCACGCGTCTCAGCAAGATCCTCCGCTTGCGTAAGCAGCACACGGTCGAAGAAATGAAGGCCCTGCTCGACCCGGCACGCCTGAACTTGGGTCGTGATGCGGGGGGCATGGTAGCCGAGCCCTGCGTCGAGAAGGGGGCGGCTGATTAATGACCAGTGAAGACCTCCAAGTTGAAAACCTGTCTGCCGAGTCCGACCCGCTGGAGATCGCTGCGTCGGAACTCGCGTGGTCGCAGGCCTGGCAGATCCCGGTGTTGTTGTTGGGGCTGGGCCTGCTGCTGATCGGTGTTTACTTCGCGCTGCCGCGGTATAGCGTGCCGGATTATCAGGGCGTGCTCGAAGATGTCGAAGTGCACCTGTCGGCGGGCGAGCTGGAGCAGGCCGAGTTAAAGCTCGTGACGATGTCGGAAGACGACCTCTACAAGAAGCTTGCGGAAGACCCGGTGAAGGCCCACACTCAGCAACTCTTTGGCGACCTGTTCTTCCGTCAAATCGATAAGTCTGTCTGGCAGGGCATCACGACCCCCATCGGTATCGCGAACCTCAGCAAAATCAAGCAGCGTTACCGCGAGGCAGAGAAGCTCGGCCGAGACCTGCCGCCGCCTGCCCTCCGCCGCTACGCTCAGACCCTCGCCGCGCTTGGCGAAGACGAGGCGGCACTGAAGATCGTTGATCGGATGCCGACGGCCCTCGATCCGCCGCGCTATCGGCTAGTACGGGACCTGATCGAGCGGCGTGTCCTGACCGACCCCGACCCGGTCTCCAAGTCGCTCGCTCGACTGATCGCGCGGTATGAGCAGGAACTCGATGCAGAGAAGAACCTTCAAGCCAAGCGGGCCGGGCAAATCTGGGTGATGGCGCTCAAGTGCGAGCGCATGTTGCAGGCCGATGATCCCAACGGCGTTATCAGCCTGCTGATCGAAGGTGGGCTTCTGCGGCTCGGTAAAGACGGTGCCAGCGAGCGCGAACTGGCCCCGCTCAAGGTCCGGCTTGGCGAGGCCTACGCCACCCTCGGTCAACTCGAAAACGCCCGGCTTTACCTCCGCAAGGCGCAGGCCCACCTGCCCGATGGCGACCCGTTGAACCCGCGCATCATGGTCGCGTTTGGCGATATTGTCTTGGCGGAGGGTGCGAACGGCGCGTTTGAGCAGGCGTACAACCACTACCGCCAGGCCTACGAGGCCGACAAGATGGGGCCCTCCTCGGTCGATGCCTTGATCGGGCTTGGGCACACCGAAGCAAACCGTGACAATCGATTCCCGGAAGCGCTCAAGTGGTTCGATCGCGCGGTGAAGCGCATCCTGACCGATCAACTGCCGTCGTGGGACGGTCGGCGGGAGCGGCTTGCCAATTACCTCCGCGACATCCATGTTGAACGCGAGTTCACTCGGGGCCGGTATAGCGAAGCGCTTGAGCTGCTCAAGGTCTATCAGCCGCTCGAAGCCCCCGATTTCACCGCGCGGACACTCCTCGCGTTTGCATCGATTTACGAGAAGCTTGGAGAGGAGTCGCTTGCGAAGGCGGAGGCTGTGGCGCCCGGCAAGAGCGACCCGAGCAGGGACCCGAATCTGCAGGCGAGACGGATCCACAATCAGGAAGCCGCGATCGCGTTCGAGCAGGCCGGCGATTACTACCGCAGGCAGGCCACCGAGCTGACCCACACGACCGACGAGCATGGCGATGCGTTGTGGAAGGCCGCGGCCAGCTACGAGAAGGCGCAGCTCTGGAACAAGGCCGCCGAGGTTTACGCCGATTTCCTTGAAACAAGCGATCGGCAGGAGCGCCGGGAGGAGGCCTCGTTCCGTATCGCTCAGGCGCTTTTGGCCGAGGGGCAGTATGAGTCCGCGGTGCAGCGTCTGCGTCAGATCATCGAAGACTCGCCGCAGGGTGAGTTTGCCAAGCGATCGTACGTGCCCGCTGCTCAGGGCCTGGCCGCGATGAAGCGCTGGGGCGAGGCCGAGAAGCTCTTGCGGTCGGTGCTGGAGCACCACCCGTCCATCGGCCCGGAGAACCCCTACTACCACGACGCGATCGTCGCGCTGGGCAAGCTGTTTTACAAGCGCGGCGCGGATGACCCCAGGTTCTATGCCCGAGCAATCGAGGTGCTCGGCGATGAGGGCGGGGCGGTCGAGCGCTACCAGCACAGCGAAAGGGAAGAATACCAGCGCGAGATGCCGACGCTGCGTTACATGCTCGCCGACAGCCTCCGGCTCAGCGCCGACGGACTGGCCGAGCAGGCGGAGGAGGCGCGCACCGAGACTGAGCGGCTTGCGATGCTTGCGACGCGGACCGAACGCTTGGCCGATGCGCTGATGTACTACCACATGGTCATCACAGAGTTGGAGAAGTGGCACCCGGACTCGTTGACGCAGCTCGAGCAGCAGTACTTCCGTAACGCGCACTTCTACATGGCCGACTGCGCCTTTGAGCGGGGGGACTTCGAGACGGCGATCGGTTTTTACCTCAACGCGGTCAGCCAATATCAGGATCATCCGGTCGCCCTGGTCGGCTGGGTCCAGATTATGAACGCGCGTGCAGAGTTGGAGCAGTACGAAGCGGCGCGATCGGCGCACGCACGCGCGATCGAGTTGTTCAATCAGATGCCGGAGGGTGCGTTCCAGCGGGCAGATTCCTTGATGACAAGGGAGCGTTGGGACGATTGGCTGCAGTGGATGACGCAGCTTGATCTCTTCAAGAAGGGCACGGCGACCGCGGGCGTGCCGACGCTGGATTGAACGCGCACTCTTTGCGCTCGCCCATAATTAACGCGCAAAACCTGACAGGCCGATAACAGCATTGGCCGGCTTCGGTGCGGCCATCACGCAGGACGCAATGTTTCAACATGGGGTCATGGATGACACCGCAGACAAGCAATCAATCTTCATCGGACGAGGCGACGGAAGTGTTCGCGCTGCTGCAGCAGCAGCGGGACCTCTACCGTGAACTTAAATCACATAGCGAGCAGCAGGACGCCTTGATCGCCAACGGCGAGACGGATCAATTGCTTTCGCTGCTTGCTCAGCGGCAACGATTGATCGATGGGTTGGGGCAGGTCTCGTCAACGCTGGCGCCGTACCGCAGCCGCATCGCCGCGATCGCCGATCAGGCCTCGGGTGACCTCGGCAAGCAGATGCGCGGCATGATTGAAGAGGTTCGGGTGTTGCTCGAATCCATCATCGCCGCCGACGAGAAGGGTAAGGCTGATCTGGAAGCGGCCCGCGACAAGGTGGGCGGGCAGATCCGGCAGGCCGCGGGTGCTGTTGCGGCGGCGGGTGCGTACGGCAATGCCGCTCCCGCGGGCGGGCCTAAATTTACCGAGCAGCGGGGTTGATGGATGACCATGATGCATCAGGCACAAGGCGAGGTAGGCGCGCTGCCGGCATCGCCGGGCGGAGCCGACGATCCAAGGCTGGATGACCTGGCGCAGATCGTTGAGGCCTACAGCGCGGTGACCGAGCGATTGCAGTCCAGCCATGAACGGCTTCAGGACGAAGTCGTCCGTCTGCGCCGCGAACTCAACAGCGCAAACGCCCAGGTACAGCGATCCCGCCGCTTGTCCGCGTTGGGTGAGATGGCCGCGGGGATCGCGCACGAGATTCGGAACCCGTTAGCGGCGATTCAGCTTTACGCGGGGATGGCCGCGGAGGACCTTGAGGTCGAAGGCCCTTCGGCCAAAGACGAGGCTTTGGGCAATGTCCGTAAGATCGCCTCGGCGGTACGGGGCATGAGTGCGATCGTGAATGATGTCCTGAGTTTCTCTCGGGGCACCGAGCCTGAGCGTGTTCGTGTCGATGCGTCCGAGATCCTTGATCGTGTTATCGCGGCCAATGCGCCGGGTATCGATCAGGCCCGCGTCGATGTGGTCCGAAAGGACCTGGGTCGGGGGCCGCTGGATGTCTTTGCTGATCCAGGCTTGCTGCAGCAGGCGTTGTTAAACCTTGTCCGAAACGCGGTGGACGCGATGGCCGGGGCGGATGGGTCACGGGTGTTGACGCTCGGTGTTGAGCGTGATGAGGTCGGGGTGTTGTTGAGTGTGTCCGACACCGGGCCGGGCGTTTCCGAGGATTGTTTGGACCGTATCTTCAACCCGTTCTTTACAACCCGCAGCACGGGGACGGGCCTGGGCCTGGCGATCGTGCACCGCATCGCAGACGCGCACGGCGGGTCGATCGCGGTGCACCGGGAGCCGATGCGGGGCGGGGCGGTTTTTGTTTTGTCATTACCCGACAAATGTGAGCAGGCGGACGCCGGCATGGCCGATCCCATCGCTCAGGAGGCATTATGAGCATTAAGGTTCTGGTTGTAGATGACAAGCAGATGATGCGTGACAGCGTCGGCGCGACACTGCAGCGCGCGGGTTACACCGTCGTTGTCGCCAACAACGGGAGGGACGCCGTTGCTAAGCTCGCGCGTCACCAACCCGCAGTAGTCGTGACGGATCTCAAGATGCCCGAGATGACCGGCCTTGAGTTGCTCCAACACCTCCGCGAGGCCGACAGCGATCTGCCGGTTGTGTTGATGACGGCTTATGGGACGGTGGGTGACGCGGTCGAAGCGATGAAGCGCGGCGCGTTTGACTTCGTGCAAAAGCCCTTTGAAGGCGACCAGCTCGTTGTCGTTGTGAAGCGTGCGGTCGAGCATCGGCAGCTTCGAAAAGAAAACGCGGCGCTGAAGGCCGACCGGGCTGACCGGGTCGAGCGCGTGGTTGGCCCGGCTTTGGTCGGCAGCTCGGGCCCGATGCGATCGCTTGCTACGCAGATCCGGCAGGTCGCGTTGTCATCGGGCACCGTGTTGATCCAGGGCGAATCGGGTACGGGCAAAGAGGTCGTCGCCCGTACCATCCACGCCCACAGCCAGCGACGCGACCGCGTCATGCTCTGCCTGAACTGTGCGGCGCTGTCCAGTTCGCTGCTGGAATCCGAACTGTTTGGCCATGAGCGCGGCGCGTTTACCGGTGCGGACCAGCTCCGCAAAGGCCGCTTCGAGTTAGCGGACGGCGGGACACTCCTGCTCGATGAGATCAGCGAGGTCAGCCCGCAGCTCCAGGCCAAGCTCCTCCGCGTGCTGCAGGAGGGCCAGTTCGAGCGTGTCGGCTCATCGACTTCGATGCGGGTCGATGTGCGTGTGATCGCGACAACCAACCGCGACTTGTCGCGCTCGGTCGCCGACGGCAGCTTCCGTCAGGACCTGTACTACCGGCTGAATGTGCTCCCGATCCCTATCCCGCCGCTGCGGAGCCGGGTCGACGATGTCCCGCTGCTTGCAGAGCACTTCATATCGATGGCCGCTCAGCGCGAAGGCCGTGAGGCCAAGCGGTTTGACGACGAGGCGATGACGCTGCTCAAGGAATACCACTGGCCGGGCAACGTCCGTGAGTTGCAGAACATCTGCGAGCGGGCGAGTGTGCTCTGCCGGGGCTCGGTGGTGGAAGGCGGATTGATCCAGCCGTGGCTGATGCCCCGTGGCGATGCAACGTCGCTGGTCCACCCCTCGGCCGCAGTCCCTTCGGCGCAAACGCTCGCGGGAAGCCCGCCGCTGCAGCCGCCGGTGGCCACTGCTCAGGCCGATATAGGCGGTCCATTGCGGTCATTGGAGGAAGTCGAGCGCGAAGAAGTAATCCGCGCCCTCGGGCGCTTCAGCGGCAACCGGACCCGCACCGCACAAGCGCTGGGGATCGGCGTTCGCACGCTCGGGCTCAAGCTCAAGAAGTGGAAGGAGCAAAACCTCGTTGCGCAGTCTGTCTGATGTCAACCTAAGCCGCGCAGAAGTTGCCGAAATCGCGCAAATGTTGCGCGGCGGCGGTGTGTTTGGGTCGGTCGCGTTTAACGAGAACACCTCTTTTTGTAGTGAAGATGTCCTGGTCGAGCCGGGGTACGGCGATTGCTTGCCCATCCTTGGTGGCGGTTGCTGGCGTGATCCAGCTTCACCAATCGTTGTGGAGTCGATGAAGTGATCAAGGGAATGTTCAGCTATGGGGCGATGCCCGTCCTCGAACGCATGGTGGAGTTCACCGGCGCTCGGCAGGAGCTGATCGCGCACAACATCGCGAACCTCTCGACCCCGTACTTCAAGCCCACGGACCTGGACCCGGTCCAGTTCCAGGCCCAGCTCCGGGACGCAATGGACCAGCGGTCACGCAAGCCCAACGGGATGCGGCGGGATCTCGAGCTGGGCAGTACCAGCCAGGTCCGCGTTCGCCGTGGGCAGATGGAGTTCCGCCCGCAGCGAACCAACGAGAACATCCTGTTTCATGACCAGAACAACCGCGATGTCGAACGCACGATGCAGGACCTGGTCGAAAACGCTCTTGCCCACCGCACCAGCGTCGAGCTCTTGAAGAGTCAGTTTGACCTTCTGCGGACCGCGATACGAGAACGTGTCTGACCCTTTGAACGCTAACGAATCGAGCCAGCATGTTTGGAGCACTTGACACCTCGACCTCCGCCCTCGTCGCCCAGCGGACCCGCGCTCAGGCGATCTCGGCGAACCTCGCCAACCAGCACGCGCACTTCGATGCCAACGGCGAGAACAACCCGTTCAAGCGGCGCATCACCATCCTTGCGCCCGGTGACCCCGCGACGGGCAGCCCCAGCGGTGTTCATGTCAAGGAGATCATGCTCGACCAGCACTTCAAGCAGAAGTACGATCCCACGAACCCCGCGGCAGATGAACACGGGTACATCAAGACAACGAATGTAGATCCGATGATGGAGCAAGTGAACATGCTCGAAGCGTCGCGCGCCTACGAGGCAAACATTGCGGCCGCGGAGGCCACTAAGTCGATGATTCAAACATCCCTGCGCCTGTTGGCGTAGGTTGTTGCGATGGAGCTTGACCCGCGAGCGGGCATCAAGGCGATATGACCGATCCACTTGGACTCATCCCGACACAAGGCATCACCCCCGGCCAGGGCGTGAGCATGGAGCGCGCTCAGAAGCCGGTGGAGGGACCCGGCTTCAAGCAGGTCCTCATGCAGAACATCCAGGAAGTTAACCGCCTGCAGGAAGAAGCAGAAACCGCGATTGCCGACCTGGCGACCGGGCAGCGCAACGACCCGGCAACGGTGTTCAACGCGAAGGCCAAGGCCGACGTCGCCTTCGAGATGCTGCTGCAGGTCCGGAACAAGCTGATGGATGCATACGAAGAGGTTAAGCAGATCCGGGTGTAGGCAGCGGGTTGTTGGGTTCGGCATTGAGCAGGATGCTCTGGAGCCGGGCCGGTGGACAGCAGCCCTAAGACGAATTGGCTCATGGCATGGAGGCCGAGCATGGAATTCCTTAAACGAAACATGACGCAGATTCAGGCCCAACTCGGGGCGATGAGCTTTGCTACACGCTGGCTCATCTGTTCGCTGGTCGTAATCATGCTGCTGGTGGGCGGGATGCTTGTGGTCTGGGGCGGCTCGGCCGACATGGTCCCGGTTGATGGGATCGCGACGGGCACAACCGCCGAGGCGGTGACCATCCTCGAAGCCGACGGCATCAACGCGCGTGTCAGCGGTGGGGAGTTGCTGGTTGCGAAAGATGAGCTGCACCAGGCGGTGGCTGCGCTTAGCCGTGGCGGTCGCCTAAACCCGAACGCGTCGGCGGCGTTTGACCAGCTCCTGGCCAAAGACAGCACGACCTGGATGGACTCCAGCACCGACAAGAACCGCAAGTACCTCCTGGCGAAGGGGCACTTCCTCTCCGCGGTCATCGGCAGCTTCCCCAACGTAGAGGCCGCCTCGGTCATCCTCGACAAGCCCCAGGCCAACGGCTTCGGTGTGACGCATGTCGATCCCTCGGCCAGCGTGATGGTCACGATGCGGTCGGGCAGCAAGGTCTCGCGTCAGATGGCCGACACGATGATCCACATGGTTGCCTCGGCCGTCGCGGGCCTGCAGGAGCAACACGTCACGGTCTCCGACACGCTTAACAGCCGCAGCTTCACCGCCGCGGACCCGAATGATATGGACGCGATCGCCAACGTCGAAGCGACGCTCCAAAACGAGCGCCTGCACAAGCATAAGATCGAACAGGTGCTGCGTTCGTGGGAGGGCGTGCTGGTCGCCGTCAAGATCGTGACCAGCCAGGTCGTCCGGGAGCAGGTGCAGGAAACGGTCTACGATAAACCCGCAATCGCCAGCACGGAGACGATCGAAAAAAATCAGCGGAATGTTTCTAACGCAGGTGAAGCCGGTATCCGGCCGAATACCGCGAGCAGCATCGACGGCGGTGGCGGCACGGGGACCGAACTGACCGAGAACACGTCAGTCGAATCGTTTAGTAATCCACTGCCAACGAGTCAGAAGTCGATCAGCAAAGCCGGCAACATGATCCGCAAGATCAACGTATCCGTCGTCGTGCCGCGCAGCTATTACGTCCGCATCTTCGAGGCGCAGAACCCCGAGGCCGAGGCGCCCAGCGACGACGAGCTCCAGCCGATCATCGAGAAGGAAGAGGCCAAGATTGCGAAAGTCGTTGAGCCGCAGATCATGTCAAGCGATGAGCAGATGCAGCCGGGCCAGATCAGTGTCGAGATGGTTTACGACCAGGCATACCTCGAACCGGCGGTCGCCGGGGTCGGTGGTGGCCTGGGCGCGGTCGTGTCGTCTGAGATGACACAGACCGGTGTGCTCGCGGGCTTGGCCGTGATGTCGCTGGGGTTGTTCTTCTACATGGTCCGCAAGGCGACGCGTAAGGAAGAGATGCCGACGATCGAGGAACTCGCGGGCGTGCCGCCGACGCTGCCCACGGACGACGACCTGATGGGTGAGGTCGAAGAGATGGACAACTCGCTGGACGGCGTTGAGCTGGATGAAGACGAGTTGCGTGCCCGCCAGATCGCGGATCAGATCAGCGACCTGGTCCGTGCGAACCCCGAAGAGGCCGGCGGCCTGTTGACCAAGTGGGTTGTGGACGATCGCAACTAATTGAACCGTTTAAGGGCAGGAAACGACTCACATGACCGAGGCAGCCGAAGCCATTGAAGAGCTGACCGGCACGCAGAAGGCGGCCATCCTGATGCTCGCGCTGGAGCAGGACGCCGCGACGCTATTGTTGCAACAGATGTCCGAGCGCACGGTGGAAGAGATCACTCGTGAGCTGGCGTCTACCGGGGGTGTTCAGCCCTCCGTACGCGATCAGATCTTGAGGGAGTTTTATGACCTCGCGGTCGCGCATAGTTGGGCGCGTGAAGGCGGCCTGGAGTATGCCCGCTCGCTGCTGTTTCAGTCCCTGCCCGCGGGCGATGCTGAACGTATCCTCCAGCAGATCAGCCAGCAGGTCCGCAAGACGCCGTTCGCGTTTTTGCAGAAGGCCGAATCGACCAACCTCTTGACTTTTATCCAGGACGAGCACCCGCAGACGATCGCGCTGATCGTCTCGCACCTCGCGTTTCACAAGGCCTCCGAGATCCTCTCGGGACTGCCAGGCCCGAAACAGATCGAGGTCGTCAAGCGCGTCGCCAACATGGAGCAGACCAACCCCGAGGTCATCGGCGAGGTCGAGAAAGGGCTGGAAGCCCGACTCGCCAATATGCTCAACCAGTCGTTCGAGAAGATCGGTGGCGTCGAGACAGTGGCCGAGATGCTCAACCTTGTTGACCGTACGACCGAGAAGGGCATCATGGAAGGCCTGGAGTCCGAAGACCCGGACCTGGTCGAAGAGATCCGCCGCCTGATGTTCGTCTTCGAGGACATCCTGCTTGTCGACGACAAGGGCATCCAGGCGGTGCTCAAAGAGATCGACAACGACGAGCTCGCGCTGTCGCTCAAGACGGCCAGCGAAGAGCTCCGCGACAAGATCTTCAAGAACATGTCCGAGCGTGCCGCGACGCTTATTGCCGAGGACATGGAGTTTATGGGACCGGTCCGCGTGGCGGATGTCGAGGCCGGTCAGCAGCGTATCGTCGATATCGTCCGGCGTCTGGAAGACGCAGGCGAAATCATCATCGCCGGCCGCGGCGGCGACAAGGACCTCATCGTTTAATCGACTTCTACACAAAGGCGACTCGCTATGCCCGTCCTCAAGCAGACTAATACGACGCCCGCCATGCGAGATGCGATCGTGTTGGACCTCGGCGACATGGGTGCCCAGGCCGAACGCATCCGAGCCGCGGCCCAGTCGCAAGCCGCAAGGATCATTTCGGACGCGAAGCAGAAGTCCGAAGCGGTTGCAGACGGGCTCTATGCTGAAGCTGAGAAACTTGGTTTTGAAGAAGGGGTGGAGAAGGGGCTGGCCCAGGGCCGCGAGCAGGGGCGTGCCGAAGTGCTCGCCGAGGCCGCTGAACAGTTGCGGCAGATCATGGCGGCGTGGTCGCAGGTCGCCACCGACTGGGAGCAGCAACGCATCGACATGGAACGCGAAGCCCGCCAAGCGGTGCTTGAGTTTGCCCTGTCCGCTGCCGAAAAGATCGTGCACCGTGTGATCGAGGTCGATGAGACGGTGGTCGTAGATCAAGTCGCGCAGGCGTTGTCGCTGGTGCTGTCCGCTCACGACGCGAGTGTGCGTATCCACCCGGTGGACCGGCCGCTGATCGAAGACGCAATGCCGCAACTCGTGCAGGAGTTGGACACGCTCAAGCACATCGAGCTGATGGATGATGAGCAGATTACACCCGGCGGGTGCGTGGTTGCGTTTGGTCAAGGGCGTATCGACGCGACGGTCGAGCGACAGCTCCAGCGTCTTGTCGATCTGATCCTGCCTGAGCCGACAAAGGTTGAGCTCGATGAAGCGGTTGAGCCGCAGGCCGAGCCGGCAGCTGAGGCCAACGGGCTGCCCGCGGTTGATTTGCAAAGCGTGGCCGATGCCGCGGCGCAGGAAGTTGTTGAGCCCGTCATCGAACCCGTAGCCAGGCCGCCTGTGTACGAGATCACCGATCAGGGCTTAATAGAGACGCAAGGCGACGCGTTCGGGGACCCCCAACAGCCGGATGGCAAAGGCAATGAGCAGACGCACGATGACCCGGAAGCCGAGGTGTAGGCTTGGGTTTACTCGCTGAACAACTACACATGATCGACCAGGCGGTGACCGTCGAACTCGGCGGCTCGGTGCGCGAGGTGCGTGGCATGGCGGCGCGTGTGACGGCGATGCCCGCGCCGGTCGGGACCCAGCTGACGATTGCCGCAGGGCGTGGCCGAGCGCAGCCGATTGCGGCCGAGGTGATCGGCTTCGATGGCGACGAGGCGGTTGTCATGCCTTTGCATTCACTCTCGGGTGTCGGTCCGAACGACCGCGTGACCGCGGGTCAGCACCAGCGCAGCGTGCGCGTGGGGAGCTCCCTGCTGGGCCGTGTACTGAACGGGATGGGCGAGCCGATCGATGGGCTTGGCCCGCTGCGTGATACCGTGCCGCGCCCGCTGGTGCCGCGTCCGGTCGACCCGCTGGATCGGCCGCTGATCGACACGGCCTTGGCGACTGGTGTGCGGTCGGTCGACGCGATGGCGACGCTGGGCCGAGGGCAGCGGATGGGCGTGTTCGCCGGGCCGGGCTGTGGCAAATCAACACTGCTCGGCATGATGGCTCGTCGCACGGAGGCTGACGTGAGTGTGATCGCCTTGATCGGCGAGCGTGGCCGCGAAGTGCGCGACTTCATTGACAACGTGTTGGGGCCGGCTGGGTTGGCGCGTTCAGTCGTGATCTGCGCAACCGGTGACGAGTCGGCGTTGATGCGGGTGCGCGCCGCGTCGGTTGCTTCGTCGATCGCCGAGCACTTCCGTGATGACGGGCTGGACGTGCTATTGCTCATGGACTCGGTGACGCGTTTTTGCCAGGCACAACGACAGATCGGCTTGGCCGCGGGTGAGCCGCCTGCGACGCGGGGTTACCCGCCAAGTGTGTTCGCGATGCTGCCGCAGATCCTTGAGCGGGCAGGACGGACGCAACGCGGCTCGATCACGGGCCTGTACGCGGTGCTTGTCGAGGGCGACGACATGACCGAGCCGATCGCCGACGCCTGCCGAGGCGTGCTCGATGGCCATGTGCACCTGTCTCGTAAGCTCGCAGAGAAGGGCCACTTCCCCGCTGTCGATGTGCTCGGCTCGATCAGCCGGGTCATGACCGATGTCACAACGCAAGAGCACCAGCAGGCCGCGCAGCTTATTAACCGTCTGATCGCGTCCTTCAACGAGGTGGAGGACCTCTTGAATATCGGCGCCTATGCCGTGGGATCGAACCCGGACTACGACCTGGCGATCGCTGCTCGCCCGATGATTGAGCAATTGCTGCGTCAGGGCCGAAACGAGGGATCGGACCACGCCCAGATGTCCACGATCCAGCAGCAACTCAATGCGATCGTCCTTTCTATTCAACAAGCACAGGCCCAACAGCCGAATCAAAATTCATAGATCGATCGGTTTCTAGTTGGTGAGGCTCGCTATGCAATCATTTCAGTTCCAGTACAAGGCCGTGCTTCGCCAGCGAGAGGTGATCGAGCAGGGCAAGCAGCGGGCCTTGGCCAAGTTGATGCACCAGCGCAACGTGATGGTTGGGCAGCTGCGCGAGATGCAGGAGACGATCAGCGAGAGCAAGCGCGAGGCGGCAGACGGTTTGGTCGGCACGGTCGACCTGAACGCCATCGCAGGAATTGCGCGGTACAGCGCAAGCTGTGCGCTGCAGGGCAACACGCTCGTGCGTGAAATCGCGCAGCTGGAAACCCTTGTAGAACAAGCTAGAAACGAACTAATTGAGGCATCGAAGAACCGTAAGGCATTGGAATTGCTTAGAGACCGTCAGCGACAGGCATGGGAGCTCGAGCAGCGACGCATGGAGGCGAAGCGGCTCGACGAACAAACGACCCAGGCCTACGCAGCCAAAGCCATGGCGGAGCTCAAACGATGCGTACACTCTTCACCGCGTTCACCCTCGTCCTTGTCATCAATGTCCTAGCGCTCGGTGCGCTCGCGGGTTGGCTGGGTGCCAGCGGCCGGCTGAGCAAGGATCGCTTGCGTGACGCGGTCGAGGTATTCAGCCACACCATTGAAGAAGAAGCTCAACTCGCCGCCGAGGCCGAGCAGGCCGATCTTGAAGCTCAATCGCTCGCCGAGCGCGCGCTGCGGATGGAGCAGGTCGCCGGCGGCCCGGTGACCCCCGAGGCCCGCCTTGAATCGATTCAGGTGGTCGACGACAAGACGCGAGCATTGCTTGAGCGGCAGAAGATCGAAGCCGAGGCGCTCAAGCGTCAGCTCGATGCGCAGCAGAGCCTGATCGAACAAAAAATCGCTGAGCTGGATGCAAAGCAGAAGATCTTCGATGAGGTGATCGCCTCCAAGGTTGAGCAGATGCAGTCCGAAGACTTCAAAGAAGCCATCGCCATGCTTGAGGGCATCCCCCCCAAGCAGGCCAAGGGCGTGATCCAGCAGTGGCTCAACGACGGCAGCCAGGAGCAGGTCGTCGATTACCTTTCCGCGATGGAAGAACGCAAGGCCGCGAAGGTGCTCAAGGAGTTCAAGCTCCCCAACGAGGTGGCGCAGGCCGCCACGCTGATCGAACAGCTACGCCAACGAACAGATCAATTCAAAAAGGAGGCCAACCTTTGAGTCTTGTTTCTTTCACCAGCAATAAGCAGGGCGTGCAGGACCTGCTCGCCGCGTTGCCCGCACCGGCTAGCCCCCCGACAGATCGCACGCGCGGTAATGATCAGGGTCAAGACGCCAAGCCGGGCTTCAATGACCTGCTCCGCGACTCATCCGAAGCGCAGCAGGCCCCGCAGCGCAGCGATGCGCCCGAACCCGCCGATGCGCAGCCACGAAGCGAATCGCAGCAAGAAGAGCAGGCTGCTGCAGACAAGCCTGAGCAGGCCGAACAAGACACGCAGTCGAACGATGCGTCAGATGGTTCTTCCCAGGGTTCGTCGGAGGACGACACGTCTGGACAAGAAAACGCTGAGGCCTCGGCCGAAAACAGCGAAAATCAGGCTAAGGACACCTCCGAAGAGGCTCAGGTGCAGGCCGCCGCCAACGCTGTCTCGGCTCAGCTCAATGTGATCGAGGCGACTGAAACGAATCAACCCAAAGCGCAGGTCCAGGCCAGC
Source organism: Phycisphaeraceae bacterium (assembly GCA_019634195.1). Classification (GTDB taxonomy): domain Bacteria; phylum Planctomycetota; class Phycisphaerae; order Phycisphaerales; family Phycisphaeraceae; genus JAHQVV01. The sequence goes on from JAHQVV010000166.1 coordinate 16,049, forward strand.
GTGAATCAGCAGATCGACTCTGCGCAGCTGAAGGAAGTTGATTCGGGCGATAAGCCTGCAGGACAAGGCCAGGCGAACGTATCGAACCTATCATTGAATGCGGCCTTACCTAACCAGGCACAGTCGCCGACCGGTCCAACGGTGCAGGCCGATGCCGCGGCATCGGTACAGCCCGTTCTGCAGCAGGGTGACAACACGCAAAGCAATAGCGGTGACACTCGTGGTGACAGTAATTCGACGACATCAGCGAACAACGTAAATACGACCGCTTCGAGCAGCAGCAACGCGGCGGCGGCGACAGCGTTTACGGCCCCTGATCAGGCGTCGGGTGAAGCCCGCCTGCCGATCAGCACGACACCAACGGCCCAGTCGGTCGATGCGGCGCGTCAGGCACAGGCTCAGGCCGCGGTTAACACCGGGGATAACGACTCGCTTAATACGGCTCGACTCACGCGTGGCCTGGCTAACGCGGTGCAGCAGCGTGGCGGGGCGGTGACGCTCCGCCTGACGCCGCCGGAGATGGGCACGGTTCGTATCCAGATGCAGATCACCGGCACCAACGTGAGCGCGAGCTTTCATGCCGAGTCTGCATCCGCCCAGACGTTGCTGACGAATCAGCTCGCTCATCTCCGATCCGCGTTGGAAAGCAAAGGCATGAGCGTTGAAAAATTAACGGTTCAGCCCCTTGCCGCGACGGCTTCAAGCCAGAACGCCAACCAGAACCAGAACCAAAGCGATACCCAGCAGCAGGGGCAAGGCCAACAGCAGGGCGCCGGGGATGGCAGGAGCCGTGGGCAATACAGCGGCGACGGCTCAAGGCAGCAATCGTCTGACCCGCAACAAGACAGCGGCACGAATCAATCTCCAGGTGTCTTTTTTGACAGCCTTAGCGACGCCTCTGAAGTACAAGCCGCCTGATTAAAAGGACGACACGATGTCAGCAGCCATCGGTGGCGCCGCGAGCGTCATCAACCAACCGAATACGACCCCCGGCGCCAACGGGTTTGCGGACCTCTCCTCCGGCGAGTTCCTGCAGATCATCCTCTCGGAGCTGAGCAACCAGGACCCGCTGGCCCCCAACGACACCGCGGCGATCCTTGAGCAGCTGTCGAGCATCCGCAACATCGAGACGCAGACCCAGCTGGATGACAAGCTCAATGAGTTGGTCACCCAGAACGCGATCTCGACCAGCGCGAACATGATCGGCAAGTTTGTTGAGGGCTTAGATGCCAACAACGACCAAACCGAGGGCATCGTCGAGTCGCTGAGCGTGCGTGACGGCCAGCCGGTCCTGAACCTGGTCGGCGGCGGTGAGCTGGCCGCCGACCGCGTCACGCAGGTCGAAGACCTCGGCGACCTGGATACCCAGGTGGTCCAGCAGCTGCTGGCGAACCTGCAGGTGCTCGACTCGGGCACGCTGATCGGGCGTGACGTGGTTGGCCAGGTCGCCAGCGTGGACGGCGGGACACGTGAGGTGTCCGGCCGAGTGACAGGCGTGACGGTGGTGGACGGGCAGATCCAGCTTGAGCTGGACACGCTCGAGTCGTTGCCCCTGGGCGGCGTACGCAGTTTCAAGGAATCGCAGTAGCGGTGAGGGTGTGAACGGGTATGACGGTTGACCCCGCAAGACTGTTGCAGATGCTTGAGCCGACGGTTCGGCCGGGCACCAACTCGCCGGTTGGTGGGGCGCAGCAGGGCAAGCCGGCGTTTGAGAACAGGTCGTTCGATGACTTGCTCAACGAAGCAAAGGTCAGCAAGGCGGATGGGACAGAAGCGGGCGAAGCAAAGCCTGTACAGATCGACCCGCTCGCCACGCTGAGTGGGATAGGGCTGGTTGAGAACGCGGGGCTGCGTGAGGTGCTCGCTCAGTCCCGCGGGACAGAATCAGGGTCGGATAGAACAAGTTAATCAGCCGGCGGAACGCCGGATGCATTCGGAGACACAACGATGAGTATCACCAGGGCAATGTTCTCGGGCCTGACCGGGCTCAACGCGAACTCGCAGACTATCGGCGTGGCGGGTAACAACATCGCCAACGTCAACACGACGAGTTTTAAGCGCAGCCAGGCCCACTTCGAGACCCAGGTCTCCCAGACGCTCAAGAACGGCTCGGCGCCCAGCTCCGCGTTGGGCGGCACCAACCCCGCGCAGGCCGGTCTGGGCACGCGCCTCGCCGCGATCACGCGGGATTTCTCCGATGGTGGCCTGCAACCCACCGGCGTCTCGACGCACGCCGCGATCGAGGGCAACGGCTTTTTCGTCGTTGAGAAGGGCGGCTCACGCCGCTTCACACGTGACGGCACGTTCCAGCTCGACCGCGACTTTAACCTCGTCACCAACAGCGGTGCTCGTGTGCAGGGCTATGGCGTCGATACCGACTTCAATGTCGTCCCCGGCCTGCTCCAAGACCTCAACATCCCGCTCGGCATCTTGACTATCGCTCAGGCCACCGAGAACGTGAACATCGGCGGCAACCTTAACACCGGCGGCGATGTCGCGACCCAAGGCTCGATCATCGAAAGCGAGGCGCTCTACTCCGATGCTTTGGCGACAACCCCTGCGGTTGCGGGCGACTTGCTGACAGGCCTGTTCGGGGCGGACGGCTCGGCGCGGTTCCCCGCGGGTGCTGTACTCAGTGTTGGCACAATCACCCGTGGCGGGGCTGAGCTTCCAACACGCAGTTTCGAGGTCGGTGCTGCAAACACGACGAACTCTGATGCCTTTGGTACGACGCTGGGTGATTTTATGACGTTTATTCAGGACATCACTGGCATCGACACAACCGCCGCGAACGCGCCGGGCGTGACGGTTAACGGCCTGGGGCAGGTCGTCGTTGAATCAAATACAGGCGTCGCTAACGAGCTGCTCATCGACCCCGGCGACATCATCGCGAATTCCGGCGGGGTAAACTCCCAGCCTTTCACTTCGCCCTGGACAACCATCCAAGAGGCCGATGGTGAATCCGCCCGCACCAGCTTCATCGCCTATGACTCGCTGGGCAACCCGCTGAACATCGACATGATTACTGTGCTCGAAGACAAGAACTCGACCGGCACCGAGTGGAACTTCTATATCCACTCCGACGATGACTCGGATCTCAATAAATTTCTAAGCAGAGGCTCGCTCTCTTTCGATACCAACGGTCAGTTCACACTCGCCCAGGGTGCATCGTTCGTCATCGACCGGACCGACACCGGTGCATTAGACCCTCAGAATGTCACCCTGCAGTTCACTGACCCGAACGGCACGCTCGGGTCGCTGACCGCGTTGTCGGGCCTGGACACCAGTCAGGTCAACTCGCTGCAGCAGGACGGCACGCCGATCGGCACGCTCGAGGACTTCAGCATATCCGAGGACGGCACGATCACCGGCGTCTTCTCTAACTCGCTGCTGCGTGATCTGGGGCAGCTGCCCCTGGCCATGTTCTCGAACACAGCTGGCCTGCAGGAAGTCGGCGGCAACCTCTACGCGAACGCCTCGAACTCCGGCTCGCCACAGATTGTGTCCGGCGGCACCGGTGGATCGGGCCGGGTCATCGGGCGGGCGCTCGAGCTGAGTAACGTCGACCTTGCGCAGGAGTTTATCAGTCTGATCAGTGCTCAGACCGGCTTCAGTGCAAACTCTCGGATTATCTCGACTAGCGACCAGATGATTCAGGAACTCCTGGCGACGATCCGGTGAGTGGTCGGGTGGTTAGCACTAGTGCCTGGTGACTAGTGCGAGCCCTATGGAACTAGTCATAGATCGGAACAAGCCACCAGCCACCGGCAGCAAATGATCACCGTCACGCGACTTAACGGCAAGCAGTTCGTGATCAACGCCGACCTGATCAAGGTCGTCGAAGAGAACCCGGACACCACCCTTCGGCTGACGACGGGCGACACGCTGATCGTGAAGGAGTCGATGCAGGAGGTCGTTGAGTTGGCGGTCGATTATGGCCGATCGCTGAGAAAGATTTTGCCACCGAGTTGAACGCGGTTTGTTGAGTTGGGCTATTGGTCAAGCGGCTGTCGTTGGACCGCCGATAACACAAGCGTGTCAACGGATTGACTTCGAGTTTTCTCATGGATTTGGGCACCATATTCGGGTTCATCGGCACCTGGCTGCTGATCTTTGCGACGCTGCTGCTGGGCGGCAAGCTGGGGATCTACATCGACATCCCATCGGTGATCTTGATCTTTGGCGCGTCGATCACCTGCGTGTTCTTCGCGATCCCCGCGAAGGTCGTCAAGAACGTTGTCGCGATCACGAAGAAGGCCTTCTTTACTACGCCGATGCCGATCGACAAGCTGATCGAGGATATGGTTGGTTTCGCCGAGATCGCCCGACGCGACGGCATCCTGTCTCTTGAAAACGCGGTCAAAGACATCGACGACCCTTTCGTTGTGCAGGGGATTCAGATGGCGGTGGACGGCACAGACCCCGAGCTGATCGAGCAGATCATGCTAACCGACCTGGATAACGTGGCCGAGCGGCACGAAACAGGTAAGTTTATTTTTGACACGATCACCAAGTATGCCCCGGCGATGGGTATGATCGGGACGCTCATCGGCCTGGTGGCCATGCTGTCCGATCTGTCGGACCCCGCCGCGATCGGTGCGGGCCTGGCGGTCGCGTTGCTAACCACAATGTATGGCTCGATCGTCGCTAACGCACTGTCCGGCCCGATTGCCGACCGTCTCTCTAGGCGCTCGGCAGAAGAAATCTTGTACAAGACCGTGATCGTCAAGGGCGTCATGGCGATACAGAGCGGCGACAATCCGCGCGTCGTCGAACAGAAGCTACGAACCTTCCTCCCGCCGAGCCTGCGGCCTCAGGAAGAGGCGGCGTGATCGTCGTACGCAGCGTCGGCTTTCAGCATTCAGCCAAACCGGTTTGTTTGCTGGGGCTGATGGCTGATGGCTGAAAGTTGAGAGCTCCCTATGGGTAGAAAATGTAAATGCCCACCCGCCGGTGCACCGGAATGGATGGTGACCTATGGCGACATGGTCACGCTGCTGCTGTGCTTCTTCGTGCTCATCGTCTCCTTCTCCGAGATCAAGAAGAAGGAAGAGTTCCAGTCGGTCGTCGAAGAAATCCAGAAGTCCTTCGGCATGCGCGGCGGGGGCGGCAAGCTCCCGACCAAGGACGACCCGGCCCTGTCCTTGATCCAGCGGCTCGAATCCATCCGAATGCGCCAGGAGCGCACCCCCAACAAGTCCAACGTCAAAGACCCGGGCCAGACTGGCCGGGAGCCGCGTGTCACCACGATCCGCGAGGGGAAACGCTACGCGATCGGCGGCAAGATCCTCTTTGAGCCCGACTCGGCCGAACTCAGTGAGCAGAACAAGCAGTTGCTCATCGATTTGGTCTCCCGGGTTAAGCTCAAGGATAGCACCAATAAGATCGAGCTCGTCGGCCACGCCGCGTCGATGGAACTGCCTAATGGTGATGGGACTTTCGGTGACCTACGGATGCTTAGTTATCAACGGGCTGCTGCTGTCGAGGACTTCCTCACCGGAAATGAAATCCCAGAAGCGCATCGCTTAGATAGTGCTAGGTTTTTCCTGGGAGGAGCGGCGGACCGCGAGCCGATTAACAAGCGTGGCATCGACACGGCTGAATCGCGCAGCAACCGCCGGGTCGAGATCGTCGTGACCGAGCACATCGTGAAAGACCTGCAGGGCAGCGAAGGGCCGCCGGAGTTCTGAACCGTGTTTGCGTTGATTGAACTGAACCGCGCAAATATTGCGGCAATGATCGTGGTTTATCTCCCCAATCGCCGATAACAACATCGTATGGCTGAAGAAGACAACAATACCGAGCAGGCCCCGGCCAAAAAGAAGCTTCCGATGAAGATGATCATCATCCTCGCGGTGGTGATGGTGGTCGAGGGGGCGATCTTTGGTGCCGCCTACTTCATTCTCGGTGACAAGCCCCCGGCGGTTCAGGCCGAGGGCTTGGACGAGGACGACAAGGCTTCCGAGTTCGAACTGGTCGAGGTGCTCTTGATCGGCGACAAGTTTCAGAACACCCGGCAAGGTGCCCAGGCGTACCTGTATGACGCAACGGTCTACGTCGTTGTTCAGGAGCGGCACCGTGCAATCATCGAGACCGAAATCGAAGATCAGATGGCTCGCATCAGCCAGGAGGTCACGGAAGTGTTTGCCCGTGCCGAGCCTGCCCAGCTCAACGAGCCGGATCGCCTGACCCTCAAGCGGCAGATCCTGGATCGCTGCGAGAAGCGGTTTGGCGATGACGCCGAAGGCGAACCCTATGTCCGGGCCGTGGTGATCAGTAACTGGAAGCGGTTCAGCACGGACCTGTAGGCAAGGGGAAGTTGGCGATGTCAGATCAGAACGATGTAGATGACTTGTTGGCGCAGTCCTTGAACGAGGCTCAAGGCCAGGTCGATGGCATGCAGGAAGAGATTGCATCGGCGGTCGGGCCCGCGGGGGGTGATCAGGGCGGTATCGACATGCTCGGCGATGTCGATCTGGATGTCACGATCGAGCTTGGCCGAACCGAGATGCTTGTCGAAGATGTTCTGCGGTTGGCGAGCGGCAGTGTTGTCGAGCTAAACAAGCTTGCGGGCGACCCGGTCGATGTTTATGTCAACAGCCGGCTGGTCGCGCGGGGCGAGGTCCTCGTGCTCAACGACAACTTTTGTATCCGGATCAGTGAGATCCTGGCTGAGGTCAAGGACACGCCGGCCGTGCAAGAGGCGATGGAAGCAGCTGCTGGGCCTGGCGCGGCAGCGGATTGATGCGTAAGTAGTGACGCGGTCGGGTGAGGCGGGGCAGGATGCCTTCGCGGCCCAGCAAAGACCGCGGCGAGACCAACATCGGCCATGGAGGGCCAGGTTTGGGGCGGCAGATCAAAACAATTCTAGTGCAGTTCCGTTGCGTCGTTGTCTTGTCGGCGATGTGCGGCATGCTGTTGATTGAATTGCCTTCGGCGGCTCAGGACGCTTCCGCGGTTGATGTTGAGCGCATCGAAGAGATGCGCGACTTGTCGGAGGCCGCGGCTGCTCCCGCTTCGGACAATCCTTTGCCCACAGCAGAGGCGGCCGCAGTGCAAGCGGGTCAAGCCAGCGAGACGCCTTTGCCCCCGAATGAGTCGCTCCCGCTGGGGGCCGGCGAGGGGGATCTGTTTAATACAGACTCCAATCAGGCCGGCGCGGGCAGCTTGGGCGACGGCTGGTTGCTCAGCACGCTCGCGGCGCTTGGCGTTGTGCTGGCGCTTGTGTTCGGGATCCGGTGGCTGCTCAAGCGTGGCGGGGTGGTGAGTACCGCTGCCCCGCAAGGCGGCGTGGTCGAGGTGCTCAGCCGAACGACCGTTGCGCCGCGGAGCCACGTCGTCCTGATGCGGGTGGGCATGCGGATCCTGGTGGTGAGCGACTCGACTTCGGGGATGCGGACGCTCGCTTCGGTGCATGACGCGGAGGAGGTCGCCGAGCTGCTGGGGGCGATCGAGTCGGCTAGGCCGACGAGCATGGGCCAGAGTTTTGGCTCTGTTATGAAGAAGCTCTCCGGCCAATGGTCCGGTGAAGATCAAGCGGCGATTGAGCCGATCGATTCGGCCGCAGTGACCGCGGGCGAGCCTGCCTCTGCGGTCGACCAGGCCGAGGGGGCACTCTCGCGCGTTCGGGGTCGGCTCGCGTCTTTGTCGGACTCGGGGGGGCGATCGTGAAGCACTCGATCGGCGTGACAGTTTTGCTGGTTGTGTTGCTAGGCATTGTGCCCGGGGGGGCGTATGCGCAGAACGCCAACCCGTCGGGCCCGGTGACGGTGAGTACGCCGGGCGGCTCATCCGAGCAGCCGCCCGCGACGTCTGGCAGCGAGTCCCCTGCGGGGCCGCTGGATATCGCCGACGAGTTGGGGGTTACCAACCCGATCCAGTTGCTGTCGCGCAGCGGCAACGCGATCAATGCGTTGTCGGGTGGGGCTCAGCCGGCCGGCGAAGGCGATGCGGCGGCGGACCCAGACGGCGTGGCCGGGGCGAACGAGGGGCTTAGCACTTCGCTCTCGATCCTCATGCTGCTCACGGTGCTCACGCTGGTGCCCGCGATCCTGGTGATGTGTACGAGTTTTACGCGGATCGTCGTTGTGTTGGCGCTGCTGCGTCAGGCGCTAGGCACGCAGTCCTTGCCGCCGACGCAGGTCGTCGTGGGGCTTTCGCTTTTTCTGACGTTTTTGGTCATGGCCCCGACGCTGGACCGCCTCAACTCGGAGGTCTTGCAGCCGATGCAGGACCCGGATGTCGAGATGACTGAGATACAGGCCTGGGAAAAGGCGAAGTCGCCGCTACGTGATTTTATGTTTGCGCAGATCGATCACGCGGGCAACTGGGACTCGGTCTACATGCTGATGGAGTGGCGTGAGCCCGGGTCGACGAAGGACCGCAGCGGCCTCCGCCGGGCCGACGTCGACATGCTGACGCTGATCCCCGCGTTCATGCTCAGCGAGTTGAAGGTCGCGTTCCTGCTCGGATTCCGGTTGTACCTGCCGTTCCTGGTGATCGACATGGTGATCTCCAGTGTGCTGATCTCGATGGGCATGCTGATGCTGCCGCCGGTGCTGATCTCGCTGCCGTTCAAGCTGTTGTTGTTTGTCCTGGTGGACGGCTGGAACCTGGTGGTCGCGAACCTGCTTAGTAGCTTTGCACCGTCCGGCGTCGGGTAGCTGGCTTGAGTTGATAGGGGCGGTGCGCGCGGTTTGATATGGCTTTCTGAGTTTCGATGTGGAGTGACCGATGCTGACAGATCAACTAATCGATGTGACGAGGCAGACGCTGATGGTGATGCTCATTCTGAGCATCCCGGTATTGCTCGCGGGGCTGACAATCGGTCTGTTCGTCAGCGTGATGCAGGCGGTCACGCAGATCCAGGAGCAGACGTTGAGCTTCGTGCCCAAGATCATCGGTATGGTCCTGGTCGCGATCGTCGCCATGCCCTGGATGGTTACGAGACTGATGACGTTCAGCGCTCAGATGTTCGGCCCGCTGCCAACGGGTGGCTAAGTTTCTGATCCTTCGATAGAGGAACCCTGTGTTTGCCCGTCGACCTGACCCCCATCCTGCCTTACGTGCCGGTCTGGCTGATGATCCTTTTCAGGCTTACGGGGATCTTCGTGCTTGCGCCGGTGCTGGGCAGCTCGACCGTGCCGAGGATGATCAAGGTCTATCTGGCGCTGGGCCTGTCGTTTGCGGTCTGGCCGATGCTGTGGATCGACCCCGCGGCGTCGAGCAATCTCGCCGCCGCGGTGCGCAACCTGGACCTGTGGTCACTTGGGCTGCTCGTCGCGTTGGAGCTGTTGATCGGGTACGTGATCGGCTACGCGGCGTCGCTGCCCCTGACCGGGATGCAACTGGGCGGGCACGTGATCGATCAGCAGATGGGCCTGGCCGCTGCGCAGCTATTCAACCCCGAGTTCGACGATCAGACCGGCGTCACCGGGCAGTTGCTTTTTATGCTTGCATTGGCGCTCTTTGTCGCGGCGGGGGGGCTCAATGTCATGCTACACACGCTCGCGCAGACCTTCCGGCATGTCCCGCTGGGCGGCTTCGCGAGCTTCGATCAGATCGTCACCATGGTCGTCGGTATGATCACGATCATGTTCGAGTTGGGCTTGCGGATCGCGGCGCCGATCCTCTGCTTGATGTTCCTGGTCAGTGTGGGGATGGGTTTCCTGATGCGGACCGTCCCGCAGTTCAACATCCTCAGCGTTGGCTTTGCGATCCGTATTCTTTCGAGCCTGGTCATCTTGATGATGTTGGTCGGCGCGATCGCCGGGGCGTACGGCAACATGGCGGGCGAGATCCTAGGGGAACTCATGCGGTTCTTCGAAGCGGAGCCGCCGCCGTTGCCCGGTCCAAGAGGCATCCCTTGAGCACGGATTGATGGTAGATTGCACGTGCCGCAGGATGCGGCTCTAAACGAGGCCATGGATGGCTGAAACAAGCGGACAAGAAAAAACCGAAGCACCCACAGCGCGCCGTCTACGCGAGGCCCGCGAAGAAGGCAATGTTGCGCGCAGCACCGACCTGACCGCGGCGCTGATGCTGCTCGCATCGATCGTCTTGCTCTATATGCTCAGCACGCGTTTGTTCGAAGCCATGGCGGCGGTCCTGCACCGCTTGCTCGGGTCGGTCGACGCGATCAACCCAACCCGCGGCGACGACCTGGGCCCACTGATGAACTACATCCTGGGCCTGATCGGGTGGACCGTGCTCCCGTTCCTGATCGCGGTCGCGGGGGTCGGCATGCTCGTCACGGCAGGCCAGACCGGGCTCATGCTGTCCGGCAAGCCGCTTGTGCCCAAGTTCAGCAAGATCAATCCGCTCAGCGGCGTGAAGCGTCTGGTCGATGCGCGGGCGGCGATCCGTCTGGTGATGAGCTTGGGCAAGGTCGCCATCATCTCGGCGGTCGCGGTGATCATGATCATGTCCGAGATTGATGCGATCGCGGCGCTGCCCATGATGACGATCGCCGCGGCAACAAGCGCCGCCGCGCACATGACGTTTATGCTGGCAATCAAGCTCGCGGCGCTACTGGTGATCCTCGCGCTGTTGGACTTCGCGTTCCAGAAGTACCAGCACACCAAGGACATGCGGATGACCAAGCAGGAGGTCCGCCAAGAACTCAAGGACATGGACGGCGACCCGTTGATGAAGCAACGCCGTGCCCGCGTCGCCCGCCAGCTCGCGATGCAGCGCATGGCGCAGCAGGTCCCGCAAGCTGATGTCGTGATCACCAACCCGACGCACCTCTCGATCGCGCTGCGGTACGACTCGGACAACATGCGTGCGCCGAAGGTGATCGCCAAGGGCGCCGACTTCATGGCGATGCGTATCCGGCAGATCGCGACCGCCAACGGCATCCCCCTGGTCGAACGCAAGCCGCTGGCCCGTGCGCTTTATAGCAGCGTCGAGATCGGCGAAGAGGTCCCGGAAGAACACTATGCCGCCGTGGCGGAGATCCTGGCGTACGTGTACCGCTTGTCTGGCAAAGCTGCGAGTTGATTGACTGAAGATGGCTGATAGCCCAAGATTAAATTCGATGCCCGCCTGGGTGCAGCGGGTTAACGCCAACCGCGGGCTGATGGTGCCGATCGCGCTCATCAGCCTGCTGGCGGTGATCATCGTGCCGCTGCCGCCGATACTGATCGACCTGCTGTTGGTTGCGAACCTCGCGTTGGCGGCGTTGATCTTGCTGACGACGATCTTTGTCGATTCGCCGCTGGATTTCTCGGTCTTCCCGTCGCTGCTGCTGTTTACCACCATGTTCCGGCTGGTCTTGAACATCGCGACGACGCGTATGATCCTGACCGCGGACGCGTCGAGCTCGGCCGAGGCGATGTCGGTCGCGGGTAATTTGATCAAATCGTTCGCGGAATTTGTTGCTGGATCCGAACCGGTGGTCGGCGTGATCCTGTTCGTCATTCTGATCATCATCCAGTTCGTGGTGATCACCAAGGGCGCGACGCGGATCTCCGAGGTCGCGGCGCGGTTTATGCTCGATGGCATGCCGGGCAAGCAGATGGCGGTCGATGCCGATCTCAATGCGGGCCTGATCAACGAGTCGCAGGCTCGTGAACGCCGCGAGACGATCCAGCACGAGGCGGACTTTCACGGTGCGATGGACGGTGCCAGTAAGTTCGTGAAAGGCGATGCCGTCGCGGGCATCATCATCACGCTGGTCAATATCGTCGGCGGTCTTGCGATCGGTATGGCGATGAAGGGCTGGTCGTTCGGCGAGTCCGTTGAGGTCTTTACGAAGCTGACCATCGGCGACGGCCTGGTCTCGCAGGTGCCTGCGTTCCTGATTGCGCTGGCGGCGGGCCTGATCGTGACGCGTTCATCCAGCCGGGCCAACCTGAACACCGAGTTGACCGAGCAATTAACGGGCAAGGCCCCGGCCCTCGGGATCACCTCAGGGTTCCTGGCCTTGATGGCGTTCACGCCGCTGCCCATGACGCCGATGCTTGTGTTGTCCGCTACCGCTGGCCTACTCGCGTGGCGTAGTGCAAAGGTGGGCCAACAGAAAGTTGAGCATAAACGCAAGGAAGCGGAGAAGGCCGAGGCGCCCAAGCCGCCCGAGCCGATCGAGCAGGCGATGACCGTCGATGCGCTCGAGCTGGAGGTCGGCTACGCGCTGGTCAAGCTCGTCGACACAACGCAGGGCGGCAACCTGCTCGAGCTCATCTCGAACTATCGTCGTCAGTTGGCGACCGAGTACGGCCTGGTGATGCCGCCGGTGAGCATCAAGGACAATGTCCAGCTGCTGCCTAATGATTACCGTTTGAAGGTCCGCGGCAACACGGTCGCGGTCGGCAAATCGTATCCCGAACAGTTCTTCGCGGTCGACACCGGCCTGGCGAACCCGCAGGAAGACGGCGCGCTCAAGGGCATCTCTGCGGTCGACCCCGCCTTTGGTATGCAGGCCTGGTGGATTGAACCCGGGCAGAAGCAGCGTGCCGAGGCGATGAATTACGTCGTCGTACCACCGAGCACCGCGCTGACCACGCACCTGGTCGAAGTGGTCAAGGCCCATGCCGACGAGATGCTCTCACGTGAGGAGACGAACAACCTCATCACGCAGCTGCGAGAGAAGGCGCCCAAGCTCTGCGATGAGGTGCTCGGCAAGGTCGGCGCAACCGAGGTGCCGCTCGTCCGGCCCGGCGAGTTGCAGAAGGTCCTCCAGAACCTCTTGCGCGAGCGCGTCCCGGCGCGTGACCTGGAGTCGATTGTCGAGACGCTTGGCGACTGGGGCACACGCACCAAGGACCTGGATGTGCTTACCGAGTACGTCCGCAACGCGCTCCGCCGAACCATCTGCGCACAGTACACCGTGCAGGAGCAGGCGGACCCGCTGGCCGCGCCGGAGACCGCGAAGATGGTCGACAAGCTGTACTGCGTCTCGCTGGACCCGGCGATCGAGGACCAGATCAACAGCTTCATCCAGCGATCAACCGAGGGGACGAGCATGACGATCCCGCCGGCCGTCGCGAACAAGATCACCAACGCGATGATAGCCGAGCTCGACCGCCTGATCAGCATGGGCAAGCACCCGGTCATCCTCGCGTCGCCGCAGGTCCGGGCGCAGGTCCGCAAGCTTATCGAGCCGCACCTGCCCAACGCGGCGGTGCTCGGGTACAACGAGGTCTGCAAGGGCGTCGAGGTCGAGTCCGTCGGCCTCGCGCATGTCGATTCAGCGGCGCAGTCGCCGGCCGGGATTCGTGCGCCGCAAGGCGCTGCGGTATGATGCATCTCCCCGCGTGATGCCGACGATGGATTGTCCGGCTTACGTGGTCTCGTCAGGTCTCAACACAGGCATGGATGCTTATGAAAACCTTCACCGCCAAGTCAATGCCCGAGGTGCTCGCGATGGTCAAACAGACCTACGGCAGCAACGGGGTCATCCTGCACACCCGCAGCTACAAGAAGGGCGGGCTATTGGGCATGGGTGCTAGGCAGGTCGTCGAGGTGACCGCGACCGACGGCAGGCAGCTC
>JAHQVV010000167.1 GCA_019634195.1 Phycisphaeraceae bacterium
CCAACCATCAACCCGCACCCCGCAGTCAATCCCGACGACGTCGCCGTCCTTGATCTGCCGCTCGCTCGCGATGCCGTGAACCACTTCTTCGTTCACGCTGATGCAGAGCGTCGCCGGGAAGCCCTGTCCCGGCACATAGGTCGGGTACCACTTGAACAGGCCCTCGGCCCCGTTCTCGTCGATGACCCGCTGGGCCGCTTCGTCGATCTCCCGGGTCGTGATCCCGGGCCTGCAAACCTCCACGGCCCGGTCGTGCACCTTCCGGACCACCCGGCCCGCAGCACGCATCTTCTCGATCTGTTCGGGCGTTTTAAGGATCACCATGCCGCTGTCACGCCCGCCCGAGCGAGCCTGCGGCGAACCGGGGATTGTACCCGACCCGGACTGGCTGCTCAACCTGTTCATCATCGATTAGCCCCGGGTCGGCCGTATCCGACCGCCCCCGCCGCCCTCGCCACCGCCGAGAAAGCCCTTGTAGTTCCGCATCATCAATTGCGCATCGATCCGCTGCACAAAGTCCAGCATCACGCTGACGCAGATCAGCAGGCCCGTCCCCCCGAGGAACTGCGTGACCAAGAACGGGATACCGAAATAACCCGACACAATCGTCGGGACGATCGCGATCGCACAGAGGAAGCCCGCACCGACGTACGTGATCCGCTCCATGACGGTCTCGAGGTACTCCGCGGTACGGGGCCCGGGCCGCAGGCCGGGGATAAAGCTGCCGTGATCGCGGAGGTTTGTCGCGGTTTCTTCCGGGTTGAACTGGACCGTGGTCCAGAAGTAGCTGAAGAAGTAGATCAGCACGACATAGACCAGGGCATACAGGTAGCCGGTCATGTCGCCGAGCTCGTCGTTGAGGAAGTAGACGGTCGCTGAGAAGTAGCCCATAAACCCGGAGGCGTCCTCGGGCGGGGTCACCGCGGCGGCGGCCCAGCCCAGCGCGATCGACGGGAAGATCATCAGCGACGAGGCGAAGATGATCGGCATGACGCCGCCGTGGTTCACACGCAGCGGGAGGTAGCTCTTCTGCCCGCCGAAGACGCGTCGGCCGCGGGTGTGCTTGGCCTGCTGGATCGGGATGCGGCGTTGGCCCTGTGTGATGATGACCGAACCCGCGGTGACAACCACGAAGGCCAGCAGCAGGAAGACGATCGTCATGATGCCGTAGGTGCCCGAGCCATCAAGCTTGAACTCGCTGGCGACCATCATGACCGCGTTGGGCATGAAGGCGATGATGCCGGCGGTAATAATCAGCGAGATGCCGTTGCCGATGCCGAAGCGGTCGATCTGCTCACCGAGCCACATCAGGAAGACCGAGCCAGCGGTCAGGCCGAGCACGCCGCAGACCCAGTAGATCGGGCTGTTGACGTAGGCGGGGTAGACCGCGTTGATGCGTGGCAGGTACTGGAGCCAGAAGAACGCCTGCACCGCACAGAGCGCGACGGTCGTGTAGCGGGTGTATTCCTGGATTTTCTGGTGGCCGACCGGGCCTTCTTTCTTCAGCGCCTTGAGCCGTTCGGAGACCGAGCCCAGGAGCTGGAAGATAATCGCCGCGGAGATGTAGGGCATGATGCCCAGGCCGAAGATCGTCGACTGGCTCAGCGAACCGCCGGTAAAGATCTGCATATAGGCGAGGACGGAGCCGATGCCGCCGGTCTGGCCTTCCATCGCGGCCTTGAGCGTTTGCTGGTCAACACCGGGCAACGGGATAAAGAAGCCGATGCGGTAGATGACCAGCATCCCGATGGTGAAGAAGAGCTTGTTTCGGAGCTCTTTGATCCGCCAGATGTTGAAGAACGCTTGAAGCATATTTGTTACTGGTAGGACAGGCATTCTTGCCTGTCGGTCGGCGAAGCCGAATCATATCTGGATCAGGCCTTCGGCCTGTTGACAGGCATGAATGCCTGTCCTACTCAAAGCAGTCTCAGGCAACCGTGACGCTGCCGCCGGCCTTAGTAATCTTCTCTTCAGCGGACTTGGAGAACTTCGCCGCGGTAATGGTGAACTTCTTGCTTGTCTCGCCGTTGCCGAGCACCTTGACGGGCAGCTTGGTGTCGCGGATCAGGCCGTGCTTGACCAGCATCTCGGGGTTCACTTCCGCGCCGTCGTCAAAGCGGGCGTCGATGGCCGAGAGGTTCACGACGGAGAAGTGCTTCTTGAACATGGCGTTCGAGAAACCTCGCTTGGGCAGCGCCTTCCAGAGCGGCGTGCCGCCGCCTTCGTGCGGGTTGGAGTTGCCGGAGCGCGAGCCGTAGCCGTTGTGACCTCGGCCGGCGGTCTTGCCGGTGCCTGAGCCCGGGCCACGCCCGATGCGTTTACGCTTCTTGTGCCGTCCGACTTTCTCGGTGATCTCGTGGATCATCATGGCGGGTCTATCCTTTCAGGGCCCGACGTATCGGGCCGGGTTGCAATCGGTTCGGTTCGTGATCGTCGTGCCACGCAGGCGGGCGATCAGTCTTCTTTCTTTTCTTCCTCTGCGGGAGCGTCTTCAGCAGGCTTCTCTTCAGCCGGGGCTTCCGCGACAGGTTCTGCGGGGGCTTCTTCTTTCTTCTCTTCAGCCGGGGCTTGTTCCTTCTTAGGCTCTTCCTTGGGCTTGATCGAGTCGTTCGCTTCCTTGAGCGACTTGGCCGGGGCGATCTCCGAGGCCTCGTCCATCAGCTTCTTACTGGCGGCGAGCATCTCGTCGACGCTGGTCGATTCGATCTCGACGCCACGGAGTGCGGCGACCGATTCGCGGCTGCGCAGGGCCTTGAGCCCGTCAACAACCGCCTTGGTCAGGTTGATCGAGTTGGTCGAGCCATACGCCTTGGTCAGCACGTCCTGCACGCCGGCCATCTCGAGCACCGCGCGGACGGTACCGCCCGCGATAACACCGGTACCCGGCGCGGCGGGGATCAGGCGGACCTGGCTTGCACCGAAGCGGCCGGTCACCTGGTGCGGCAGCGTGCCGCCACGGTTGGTGATCTTGAAGATGTTCTTCTTGGCGGCCTTCTGCGCCTTCTCGATCGCGGCGGGGACGCCACGGCCCTTGCCGTAGCCGACGCCGACACGCCCCTTGCGGTCACCGACCACGACGAGCGCGCTGAAGCTCATGCGTCGGCCGCCCTTCACGGTCGTCGCCGTACGGTTGATCGCCACGGTCGTGGATTCGAGTGCTTGGGATTCGTCGAGGACTTCTGCCATTAGTGTTTCTCGGTTCTTTAGGTGGGACGGCCGTCTCGGCCGTCAGTCTCTCATGATTCGAGACGGGCGGGACGCCCGTCCCACCAAGGTATATAGGTTTTAGAACTTCAGCCCGCCCTCACGCGCGGCGTCGGCCAGGGCCTTGACCCGGCCGTGGTACATAAAGCCGTTGCGATCGAACGCGATCGTCTCGATACCGGCGGCCTTCGCGGCCTCGGCGATCTTGGCCCCGACCTCTTTGGCCGCTTCGACGTTGCCGCCCTTCTCGGCCTTCGCCTGCACGGTGCTGGCGGACGCGAGGGTCTTGCCCTCAAAGTCGTCGATCAGCTGGGCGTAGATGTGCTTGGAGCTGCGGTAGACCGACAGGCGTGGCTTGGCGGGGGAGCCGAAGACGCCTTTGCGGATACCGGTCTTGCGACGCTTGCGTCGGAGGTTGTTTAGTTTCTGTGCGTTCATGGTGGTTCACCTTTTCAAACACGGCAAGCCGCGTCGTTTTATTCAATTCAATTAGCCGCCGAAGGCTTTGCCCGCCTTGCGGAGGATCTTCTCGTCGGTGTACATGATGCCCTTGCCGTTGTAAGGCTCGGGCTTGCGGTGCTCGCGGATCTTCGCGGCGGTCTGGCCGACGAGCTGCTTGTCCGGGCCAGAGATCTTGATGTCCTGGCCCTTGACCTCGGCGGTGACACCTTGGGGGACCTCGACAACGCGGGTGTCCGCGTAGCCGACGTTGAGCTCGACCTTGTTGCCCTTGAGGTTGGCCGACCAACCGACGCCGACGATCTTGAGCTCCTTGGTGTAGCCATCGGTGACGCCGGTGATCATGTTGTTGATGATCGACCGGGTGGTGCCGTGCATCGCGCGGGCGAACCGCGTCTCGGCGACACGCTCGACACTGACTTCCTTGCCGTCGTCGGACAGGCTGACCTTGACCTCGGGCTTGGTGTTGAAGGACAGGTTGCCCTTCGGTCCGGAGACAGCGACCTCGTCGCCGTTGACCTTGACGGTCACGCCGTTTGCGATGCTGACTGGTTTTTTACCGTTTCTTGACACGTTGCTGGTTCCTTTCAGGCGGCCTTGCTTGAGCCTGCCTTAATGCAAAACGCTTGCGAGCCCGATCGTCATGGCCGGGTTCTTTCTACTCAACTGTACAAAGCAGTTCGCCGCCGACCTTGTGCTCGCGGCATTGGCGGTCGGAGAGCACGCCGCGCGGCGTGGTGAGGATCGCGATGCCCAGGCCGGCCAGCGGACGCGGCAGGTCGGCAACGCCCTTGTACACACGGCAGCCGGGCTTGGACTCACGCTTGAGCACATGGATCAGCTGCTCACCCGCCGGGCCGTACTTCAGGTCGATGCGGATGAGGCCTTGTCGGCCGTCTTCGATCACGTCAAAGCCTTCGATGTAGCCCTCGGACTTGAGGACTTCTGCGATCCCGCGCGCAACCTTGGAGTTGAGTACGCGGACCTGGTCGGCCTGGTTACGCACCGCGTTGCGGATGCGGGTGATCATGTCAGCAATAGGGTCGGTCATGGACATACGTTTCGGGCTCCTGCGTTTTGCAAGGGCGAATGGTTTCGTTTCACAGTGAGCCGTGCCGTCACGGCACGGTTCGAGCGCGGCGTACGCCGCTTACCAGGAGGCTTTCCGCATCCCGGGGATCTTGCCTTGGAGGGCGAGCTCACGCATCTTGATCCGCGAGAGCTTGAACTTGCGGTACACGCCGCGGCTTCGGCCGGTCAGCTCGCAGAGGTTGCGGACGCGGGTCGGGCTCGCGTCGCGGGGCAACTTCTGCAGGCCCTCTTGGTCGCCCTCTTCTTTCAGCTTCTTACGAAGCTCGGCGTACTTGGCGACCGTCTTCTTGACGCGCTTGTTGCGTTCGATGGTGGATTTAGAGCTCATAGGTATCTCTCAGGTGAGCCGGGCTGTATCAGCCCGGGGTGTTAGCTGGTCTTTTTCTTCTTCTTGACTTCGGGCTTGACGAAAGGGAAACCCATCTCGGTCAGGCAGGTCTTGGTGATCTCGTTGGTCGAGTTCTTGAAGACGAGCGTGATGTTCATGCCGTGGGTGTACTGGGCGTGGGCCATGTCGATCTCGGGGAAGATGCCCTGCTCGGTCAGGCCGAAGGAGTAGCTGCCCCGGCCGTCGAAGCTGGTGTCCTTCATGCCTCGGAAGTCCTTGATCCGGGGCATGGCCAGGTTGACCAGGCGGTCGTAGAACTCCCACATGCGGTTGCCACGCAGGGTGACCATGGCGCCGATCTCGTAGCCGATACGCAGCTTAAAGTTCGAGACCGCCTTCTTCGCCTTCTTCATGATCGGGCGCTGGCCGGTGATCAGCGACAGGTCCTGGATGACCTGTTCGCGGGCCTTGGGGTTCAGCTTCGTGCCATCGAGCTGGTTGCCCATGCCGACGGTGAGG
>JAHQVV010000168.1 GCA_019634195.1 Phycisphaeraceae bacterium
CGAGCGCTATGGCAGCCTGGCTTCTGATTCGGATTGGCGAGAAGGCGACCATCCACGGCTGCGTGTTGTGGCCGACCTTGCGCCAGAGCTGCTGGACGAGCACCGTTTGGCCTGTAAATTGCAGAGCGACCAGCAAAAGCTTTACGCCCTGGTTCAGTACGTCAATCACGAAGACGACCGCAAGATATTTTTAAATGATTATTTCGGCGAGCCGTCGTGACCGGCGTTTCGCTGGAACAAAACAAATCGAGATCTGGAAGCCACAAGCCGCGATCCAATTAAACATAACGTGCATTATCGGACCTTAGATAAGCTCTCCGTGTTCGCTGAGCCGACCGGCCAACAGACTATATTGCCCGCATGAAAATCGCTTTTTTCAGCACCAAACCCTATGACCAGCGGTTCTTCGAGGCTGCCAACCAAGCCGCGAGATGGGCATGACGGTCTGCCGCGTGCCCGTGTACTCGCCGTTTGCGGTGGCCGAGTACACGGTCGCGTTGATGCTGACGCTGAATCGCAAGGTTCATAAGGCCTACAACCGGGTGCGCGATGGTAACTTCGCGATCGACGGGCTGATTGGTTTTGATCTCAACGACAAGACGATCGGCATCGTTGGCACGGGCCGGATCGGGCAGATTCTCGCGCGTATCTGCAAGGGTTTTGGGATGCACATCCTCGCGTATGACTTGTATCCCAACGGTGAACTCCAGGCGATGGGCGTGACCTACGTTCCCTGCGATGAGCTGATTCAGAGGTCCGATATCGTCTCGCTGCTCTGCCCGCTGACGCCTGAGACCCACCACCTGATTTCGGTGGACAGCGTCGCAAAGATGAAGCCCGGCGCGATGCTTATCAACACCTCGCGTGGCGGACTGATTGATGCGCAGGCGGTCATCGATGGGCTCAAGTCCGGGCGCATCGGCTCGGTCGCGCTGGATGTCTACGAAGAGGAAGGCGATGTCTTTTTCGAAGACCTCTCAGACCAGGTGCTGCAGGACGATGTGCTTGCGCGGCTGCTGGGCTTCCCGAACGTGTTGATCACGAGCCATCAGGCCTTCTTCACGCGGGAAGCGATGCATGAAATCGCGCGGACGACGTTGGCTAACGCGACGGGCTACGCTAGCGGGACGATCGAGCCTCCGAACATGGTGACGCGCTGAGCCAGTGGCCGGCGTCCATTGCAATGACACCATCCCAGATAGGCGGAACACGATGCACCGTAACCGATCATTTCTAGTCATCACCCTCCTTGGCATGCTGTTGTCTGGCGTTACCCAGCGAGCCGATGCCGCTGACAATCGGCCCAACATCGTCCTCATCATGTGCGACGACATGGGCTTTTCCGATATCGGCTGCTACGGCGGCGAGGTCCAGACGCCCAACCTCGACAAGCTCACCGAGCAAGGCGTCCGCTTCCGCACTTTTTACAACAACGCCAAGTGCGAGCACACCCGCGCCTCGCTCATCACCGGTCAGTGGTGGCACCACGTCGGCGCATCCGCCTCTGTCACCTACAAAGGCAAGACTTTCGGCGACCGTATGCGTGAAGCCGGCTACCGCACCCTCATGGCCGGCAAGTGGCACGCAGGGCAAACCCCCTACCAGCGCGGCTTCGACCGGTACTTCGGCCTCACCGACGGCTGCTGCAACTTCTGGAACCCCGGCAAGGCCCGTCCCGGCGAACCCGAGCCCGCCAAGAAACGCGTCCGCCGCTGGGCCAACGACGGCCAGGAATACAAGCCCTTCACCCCCGAAGACAAAGACTTCTACACAACCGACGTCTTCACTGACTACGCGCTGGGCTACCTGGATGAATACAAAGACGAGGACAAGCCTTTCTTCCTCTACTTGGCCTACACCGCCCCGCACTACCCGCTGCACGCTTCCAAGGAAGACGTCCGCAAGTACGCCGGCAAGTACAAGAAGATCGGCTGGGACAAGCTTCGCGAGCAGCGCTTCGCCCGCCAAATCAAGCTCGGCGTCCACACCCCCAACACCGCCCTGCCGCCGCGCGACACCGGCGTCCCCGCGTGGAAAGACATCAAACAAGCCGACCGCGACTGGTGGGACCTCCGCATGGCGACTTATGCTGCGATGATCGACCGCATGGACCGCAACATCGGCCGACTCCTCGACAAGCTTGAAACGCATGGCGACCTCGACAACACCGTGATCTTCTTCCTCTCCGACAACGGCGCCGAGGCCGACTCCAAGGACCGCTCCTCCGTCAAGGGCTCGATGCCCTGGGAAGTCACCAGCTACCTCACCCAAGGCAAGCCCTGGGCTAACGCCTCCAATACCCCGTTCCGTAAATATAAAACCACCCCCTACGAGGGCGGAACCCGTACGCCGATGATCGCCTGCTGGCCCGGCAAGACCCCGGCCGGCACATGGTCCGACCACGTCGGCCACCTCATCGATTTAACCCCGACCTTCCTCGACCTCGCCAGCGCCGACACCCCCGCCGACCTGCCCGGCCAATCCCTCGTCCAAGCCATCAAAGGCGAATCCACCCAGGAACCCCGCACGCTCTACTGGCGCTTCGGCGGCGACGCTATCCGTGTCGGCGACTGGAAAGGCGTCCGCACCGGCAAGACAGGCCAATGGCAGCTCTACAACCTCACCAACGACCCGACCGAGCAGAACAATCTTGCCGGCAAACACCCCGACCGCGTCGAAGCGCTCGCCAAGCAATGGCAGGCCTGGTGGGGCGACAAGGGATCCGTGCAGTAGCACGGTGGCTGGCCTTGTCCGAGCACGAAGCGTTCAGCGAGTGAGCCAAGTTGAAGAAAATCTGGGTCACTCGCTGACACTTCGTGTTCGGATGTGACTGCCGATTGATCACAGTAACTCGTCCGCCGGGGCGTGGCCCGGCGCGTGCGAACACCCCACACAACTCACCACCAGCCGCGCGACACAGTCGCCGCGCCACACGCGGGCGGAGAAAGCATTTCAAGCAGCCAATCGTCTGCGTGCCCGGCGTCTGAGCCCGCGAAGACCCGGACGAAACAAGCACGACCCCATCCAGCAGGATTCATTCCGGGGCTCACGGACTCATCCCCGGCGACCCCGTGACCTATAACTTCGGGATACACTCACAAGTCGTCTTCAGCGGCTTGTCTGCGTTTTTCCATGCGGCTTCGTGGGCGGCGAAGGCTTGGTCGGCTTCGGCGGTGTTGCCTTGGCGGTTGAGGCTGTGGGCCAGGCCGTAGAGCGACCAGCCGTTGCCGGGCCATTTCTCTAGGTCTTCCTTGTAGACGCGCTCGGCGTCGGCGTAGCGGCCCGCGCGGAAGTAGACGGCGCCCAGCGTGTGGCGGATCGGCTGGAGGTACAGCGGCGGCTCGCTGTAGCGGGCCTTGTCTTCCAAGGGGAGTGCTTCTTCCAAACGCTTGATCGCCGTGCCCCAGTCTTCTTTGTGCAGCGCGATCTCGGCGGCGATGAACTTGTCGTTGAGCTGCATGAACGATTCTTTTTTCTTCTTCGCGAGCAGTTTCTTGAACTCGGCGTGTTCGATCTTCGCGTTCTTGAAGTCCTTCTTCGCGGCGAACGCGACGGCCCGGCAGGTGCGCCAGACCGCGGTGGTCCGCCAGAGCGTTCGCGGCGGTTGGGGCTCGGCGAGGATGCGGTCCCATCGGCCGAAGCGTTTCATGACGTCGAACTTCGCGCACAGGGCACGATCGTAGCGTTTGCCCATGGTGTCGAAGAGGTCTTTGGGGATGGACTGCCAGGCAAACATGGCGCCGCGCATCGCGTCTTGCTCCCGGCCGGACATCATGCCGGCGAAGGCGAGCATGTGGCCGTTGTGGGCGATGTAGCCGTGCATGCGGTACTGCGCGGGGGCGCGCTTGAAGTAGCGGGCGTCGGCCTCGATGGCGAGGAGGTTCTGGTCGACGGCGCGGTCCCACATGCCGACCTGGACGTACAGGTGCGAGGGCATGTGCACGAGGTGGCCGGAGAGCGGGACGGCGGCGCTCAGCCGGTCGGCGGCGGGGATCGCGCGGGCCTTGTCGCTGCTGGCCTCGACGGCGTGGATGTACAGGTGGTTGGCCCCGGGATGTGCCGGGGTGGTTTCCAAGACGGCTTCGAGCGTGTCGATGATCGTCTGGGTCTCTTCGCGTGCCTGCGTGCCGTCGGGTTTGTACAGCTTCCACGGGTTCTTGACCATCATGGCGTCGGCGTAGATCGTGCCGACTTCGGCATGAGTAGGGAACCGCTGCCAGGCCTCGGCCATCGCGCTAGCGAAATTAGCCTTGCGTTTACCCTTGGCTTTGTTGGCCTCGGCCTGCGCTTTCTTTTTCTCTTCCTCGGGCATGCTTTCATCCGCGACAAACGGTTTGCTGTAGCGTTTGGCGGATGCGCGGATGAGCGTTTGCTCGACGGGCGTCTCGTTGTCGAGCTCGGCCAGCGCGCGCTGGATAGCGTCCCAGCCGGCGGCTTCCCGTGCGGCGTTCATTTTGGACCCGTTGTAGTTTGGGCCCTGGGCGTAGGCGATGCCCCACCAGGCCATGGCGCACTTGGGGTCGAGCTCGGTTGCTTTGGTAAAGGAGCGGACGGCCTCGTCGTGGTTGAAGCCGTAGATGAACTTGAGGCCCTGGTCGAAGTAGCGTTGGGCGCGGCGGGAGGCGGTGGTCACGGGCCGGGTGTAGTCGCCCATATCGGGGAAGAGTTGTGCCTTGCCGCCGACGCCGTAGGCGGAGTCTTTGTCCCCGCGGACGATGGGCCCTTCGGGCGGGGTGTTGCAGCCGACGAGCAGGAGGCAGGCGATAAGGGGGAGGATGATGGGCAGGCGTGGGTTCATGTCGGGTTGCATCGGTGGGCGTTGGGTGGCTTAGTCTTACGGACGGGGCTGCCGATGAGATCATACTTTGACTTGGTGGGCGCAAGAAAAAACCGCACGGCAGCGTGGGGTGCTGCGGTGCGGTTTGAGTGGCCAGACCCGGACTTGAACCGGGGACACCGGCATTTTCAATGCCGTGCTCTACCAACTGAGCTATCTGGCCTGCGGATCGTGGCGTGGGCCCCGATCGGACGGGAAAGTGTAGCAGACGGTGGCGGGGACGCAACTTATTTGGGCTTGTGGCTGGCGGTCTCTTCGGGTGGGGGGACATTCTTGTCTGCCATTTGTCGGAGATCACAAAGCGACTCGGTTTGGCCCGTTGGGCCAACGGCAGGCAGGAATGTCCGCCGCATTGATCCAGGCACGCCGACTCGTTTCGGGGAATCGGGCGTTCGATTTTTGCAGGGCTGGTGTGGCGGGACGGGGTTGGGCCTGCGATAATACTTGTATGAATGTCATGGCAACCTTACAGATCGCTTTGGCTCAATCGACGCCTGCTACGCAGGGCGCGCAGGCCTCGGGCGACGACACGCAGTGGATGGTCTGGGCGATCATCGCGTTCGGCGTGGCGATCACGCTGCTGGTGCTCGAGGCGTTCCTGCCGTCGGGCGGTGTGCTAGGCGTGCTGGCGGGGATCTGCGCGCTGGGTGGGATCGTGATGTTCTTCCGGTTCGACACGACGTGGGGGATGGTGTCGATGGCGGTGGCGTTGCTGGCGACGCCTTTCATCATCGCGGCGATGCTGTGGGTCTGGCCCAACACGCCGATCGGGCGGGCGTTGACGCTTGAGGACAAGCAGCAGCGCGTGAACACGGACGAGCGCGGCCGGGATGGCGACGCCGAAATCAGCGTGGGTGTGGAGGGCGAGGCGCTGACGGACCTGCGTCCGGTCGGGGCTTGCCGGCTGAATGGCGAGCGGATCGACTGCACCTCTCACGCGGGGGTGATTGAGAAAGGCACGAAGGTACGTGTCGTGGGGGTCGAGGGCGTGAGTATCAAGGTCAAGGCGGTTTAATGTCTTGCGATCTGCTCGGCGCTATAGGTGGTGACCCGCGCGGCGTGCTGCGCAAACCGCGGGCTTGGGTTTGGTGAGATCATTCGATATCCCGCAGCATGTGGCTTCGCACGCTGTGGGCATAGTGGGGTTGTTGGTTTTGGCTTAGCCGCCCATAGCGGCGACACGTTCTTCGGCGGGGAGCATCTCGGTGATGCGGATGCCGAAGTTCTCGCCGACCTTGATGGCTTCGCCGGTGCCGACCTCTTTGTTGTTGATGAGGATTTCCAGCGGCTCGTCGGCGGGCTTGCTGAGCTCGATGATTGAGCCGGGGCCGAAGGTCAGGACGGTGTCCAGTGGGGTGCGTTGTGCCCCGACGGTGACGATAAGGGGGACTTTGAGCTTGAGGATGGTGTCGAGGTCGGTGGCCATGGTGGGGTTATCGGCGAAAGGCGATCTGCCGCGTGAATCGAGGAAGGGCACCTCGCTCCGCGTGGAAACCCGGAGCAGCTGTCACACTAGGAACGCGGCTTCAGCGAGGTCCACGGCCTTGGCCAACGCGGCGGCCTTGTTGACCGTTTCCTCGTGCTCGAGTTGTGGGTCGGAGTCGGCGACGATGCCAGCGCCGGCCTGGATGTCGACCACCCAGCCGCCCTGCTCCTTGGGCATCACGACCATCGTCCGCAAGGCGATCGCCATGTCCATGTTCCCCGCCAGGTCTGCGTACCCGACTGCGCCGGCGTAGGGGCCGCGCTTGACCGGCTCGAGCTCATCGATGATCTGCATCGCACGCACCTTCGGTGCCCCGCTCACCGTGCCAACGGGCAGCGTGTGCCGCAGCGCATCCCAGCAGGACATGCCTTCTTTGAGTTGTCCTGTGACGGTCGAGCTCAGGTGCATGACGTGGCTGTAGCGCTCGACGATGAGCAGCTCGGGCAGCTCGATCGTGCCGGGCTGGGCGACGCGGCCGACATCGTTGCGGCCCAGGTCCACGAGCATGACGTGCTCGGCGACGTCCTTGGGGTCTTCGCGCAGTTCTGTTTCGAGCGCGTCGTCTTGCGATTCGGTCGCGCCGCGCTTGCGGGTGCCGGCGAGCGGGCGGTTGACGACCCGCCCGTCCTT
This sequence comes from Phycisphaeraceae bacterium, assembly GCA_019634195.1. Taxonomy (GTDB): domain Bacteria; phylum Planctomycetota; class Phycisphaerae; order Phycisphaerales; family Phycisphaeraceae; genus JAHQVV01. The sequence goes on from JAHQVV010000168.1 coordinate 6,954, forward strand.
GACCCGGCAGAGGATCTCCGGGCTCGACGCGACGAGCACCCCGCCGTCGATCTGCAGATAGAACATGTAGGGCGAGGGGTTGATCACCCGTAACGCGCGGTAGACATCAAATGGGTCGGCCTTCGTCTCGACGCGGAACCGCTGGCTGGGCACGACCTGGAAAATGTCGCCCGCCGCGATGTATTCCTTGGCCTTGAGCACGGCTTGTTGGTACCCGCCCTGCCCCATGCTCGATTCGCTCAGCACGCGCGGCGGCGAGGCGAGGTCGATGTGCCCCGGCGCGAGCGCACCCTCGGCCGAAGACGTGGGCGGCGGCGTGGTCAGGCGATCGATCAGCTCGTCGAGTTTCGCGTTCGCGTCGGCGTAGGCTGCGGCGCTGGCATCACCGCCCGGCGAGACCTGCGCGTGGGTGATCACCAGCACGCACTTCTGCACGTGATCGAACGCGACCACGTCGTGGTACAGCTGCATGTGCAGGTCCGGCAGCCTGCGGTCGTCTTGCGGCGGGTCGGGCAGTTGGTCGCCTTCTAAATAACGCACAACGTCGTAGCCCGCGTGGCCGACCCAGCCGCCGGTGAAGTCGGGCAGGCCGGGCGTGCTGACGAACGCGACCTCGTCGGTGAGCTTCTGCATCTCGCCGAGCGGGTCGTCGCTGGTATAGGTCTTGCTGTTGGTGGGGTCGGTGTTGTCGCGGACCTCGATGTCGTTGCCATGTGCGACGACCTCGACGGCGGGTTGAGCGCCGAGGAAGCTGTAGCGTGCCGCGCGGTCGCCGCCTTCGACGGACTCTAGTAGGAAGCTTGGGGCGAGCCGGTCGTCGCCGCTGACCAGCCGGCGGTAGGCGAGCACGGGCGTGAGCACGTCGGCGAAGAGCCGGCGGTACACGGGGATGAGCAGCGGGCCGGTGGCTTGGCTTGCGATGGTCTGGAAGGTGTCGGCGTCGGGGATGGCGTGCATGGCGGATCAGCGGGTGGGTGTTGGGGCGGAATCAAGACAAACAGCGGGCTCTCAGGCTTGCCAGCCCCGCCACCATCGTCTGATTGATCGCCTGTTTAGCTGCATGGCTGAATATCCGTCCCGGCAATCGCCGACAAGCTATGTTATACCCGATCAGCGCATCGGTCAGCCCAGGCGAATCTCCATGAACGCGGACACCTTCTTCCAGCACCACGGCATCGACGCGAACCCCTTCGCCGCCGAGGAAGCACGCCTGGACCCGATCTTCGATCGCCTGCCCGGCGGTGCGACGGACCACCCCGACTTCGCCAAGATCATGGGCCGTATCGACCAGCCCGCCACCGCCGTCGTCTTTGGCGAGAAGGGCTCGGGCAAGACCGCCATCCGCCTGATGCTCGGCAAGAAGATCAACGAGCACAACGCCAGGCCCGACAACCCGCCGGTCCTCGTCGTCGCGTACGACGACCTGAACCCGGTGCTCGACAAGCTGCTCTCGGCTAAGCGGCAAAAAGCCGACGCCATGCTCAGCAAGTTCCGCCTCGAGGATCACCAGGACGCGATCCTCGCCCGGGCGATGACCAAGCTCGTCTCGGTGATGCTCGGCGAGAGCGACCACACCCCCGAGCCGGCGCCAAAGGTCGACGTGTCCCGCCGCGCGGTCAAAGCGTTGCCCAAGCAGACACGGACCGACCTCGCCCTGCTCGCCGCGCTCTACGACGAGCCCGCCAGCGGCTCCGCCCTGCCACGCTTTGAGAAGCTCAAGAAGAAGCTGCGGATCGGCTGGCACCTGCCGCAGTGGTGGGTCTTGACCAAGGCGATCGTCTATACCGCCGGCGCCGGCGCTCTTTATGTCATGCGCCGCATCATGGACGACGACCCCGCCTGGCTGCTGCCCGCGCTGATCGCCGCTGGCGCGATCGCCGCCTTCGCCTGGGGGTACTGGCTCTTCAAGCAGTTCAAGCTCTGGTCGCTGGCCCGGCGCGCGACTCATGAGATGCCCGCGGTCAAGCGCAGCTCGGACGTGCTCCGCAAGATGCTCGAGCAGTTCCGCGCCAGCCAGCTCATTGGCCAGCCGATCCCCACCCCGCCGCGCGGGGGCACCGAGCTGGGCGACACGCGATACCAGCTCACCCGACGCTTCGTTACGGCGTTGAGCGAGATGGGCTTCGCCGGGATGGTGGTCTTTATTGATCGCCTCGACGAGCCCACCCTCGTGCACGGCGACGCCGAGAAGATGAAGGCCGTCGCCTGGCCGATGTTCGACAACAAGTTCCTCAAGCAAGAGCGTGTCGGCATGAAGCTGCTGCTGCCGCTTGAGCTCCGCTACGAGTTGGGGCGAGAGTCGGCGACCTTCTTCCAGGAGGCCCGGCTCGACAAGCAGAACCTGATCGATCAGCTGGCCTGGTCTGGCGCGACACTCTACGACCTGTGTAACAAACGCCTGGCCGCTTGCCACACCGGCGACGGCGAGGTGCCGACGCTACGCTCGATCTTTGCCGACGACGTGAGCCGGGAGATGCTGATCGACGGGCTGGATCAGATGCACCAGCCGCGCGACGCGTTCAAATTTTTGTACGCGGCGATCCAGGAGCACTGCCGGTTGGTGGCGGATGACGAAAAAAATTACAAAATCGCCCGCCTTACGCTTGAGGCCGTCCGCCGCGACCAGGCCAAGCGCGTCCAAGAGCTGTATCGCGGCCGCGGCCCTGCGTAAGCGCAAGGGCGGGTATTATTGGAACCTAATCGTTGGGATTGCTTATTTGGACCGCGTTGTGGAAAACCCGCCTAATTCATAGGCAGATAATTTCGCGTAAGAACCCAACCAGCCGCACGTCTCAAGGTCTCGCAGCGACTTTTCCCTGACTTTTGGCCCCACGGCCCGACTTTTCACGATAAACTAATCATGCTAAATCTCAGGCATACGCCTTGCACTGAATGTTCAGTCCCGGCATGTGCCAACTTGATCCAGACTTCTACCCCCTCCAAGGAGACCTAGTCTTGAAAAGCTCAAAATTGATCCGATTGTTCTCGACCGCCGCAGTTGTTGGCGCCCTCGCAACCCCGGCCCTGGCCCAAGAAGAAGAAGGCATCTTCATCCCCGGTGCCTCCGCTGAGATCACGCTCGACTACGTGACCCAGTACTTCTTCCGTGGCTACGAGCAGGTTGACGCCGACCAAGGTGTTGTCCTGCAGCCTGGCGCCTCGTTCACCATCGACGTGAGCGACAACGTCTCGGCTACCGTCGGCACCTGGGGCTCGATCCACACCGACTCCCCCAGCAACCCTTCCAACCCCAGCTCCTGGTATGAGCAGGACTACTACGCCAGCCTGGACACCTCCAACGGTGGTTTCTCCTACGGCATCGGCCTGACCGGCTACACCTACCCCGCGCTCGCGACGACCACCGTCCTCGAGCTCAGCGCCTACCTTGGTTATGACGATTCGGACCTGTTCGGCGACTACGCCTTCAGCCCATACGTCATGATCGCCACCGAGTTGAACAACACCAACTCGAACAGCGGTGGTAAGGAAGCAACCTACCTCGAACTCGGCGGCGAG
>JAHQVV010000009.1 GCA_019634195.1 Phycisphaeraceae bacterium
AGACGTCGTAGCCATTGGGCCAGGCCCCGAGTTTCTTTTTTTCGACGGTGCCATAGGATTTGATCGTGGGGATGCCGACGCGCTTGGCGACCTCCCAGCCGTGGTAGGCCTCCGAGCCTTTGTTCTCGGCGCGGTTGATCATATTCCACGAGAAGTGCGCGGGGAAGCGCGTGGCGTCGTCGGCGGCGATCGTTCCGTTGGCGACGTTCCACTCGTAGGTGAAGACCGAGGCGACCGAGGCGAACTGCCCGCAGGCCCCCCACTTCTGGCGATAGATCGGCGGGAACTGCGGGCGGTCCGAGTTGTCCACACGCGAGGGCAAGCGCTTGGGGTCGGCGGAAACCTCGCCGACATCCGGCCCCTTCGCGTCTTGCCAGGTGTCGTAGTGCTTGCCCGGGCCCGGCGGGCGCGACCAGCCGGGGTACACGGCGTGGGGCTGGGTGTCGTCGAGCGTGGCGTTCGCCGAGGCGGTCGAACTCGCGGTGCTGCCGAATGCTACAACGACGAGGCATGCGGCGAGGATCCAGCGATTGATCAGGTTTGGCATGGGCTCGTTTCGTGGCAGAGATAAGATCTTGTCAATGGCAGGACGAAACCATCGAGGTATTGTTACGGGCCAGGCGGGCCCGTGGTTTGAAGCAACCACTCGTCACTACCCGGGCCAGACGCGAGAGCCGAATTTGGGGTCCTACACACAAAAATACCGAACAATGATTATTGGATCGGCCCATGCCGTAGTCTACGATTGATGGATCAGCAGGCTTCGGGCCTGTAATATTTTTTAACGAGGAGTCTAAGCATGTTGAGACCCACTGTTTCCCGTCTGTTGCCGGTACTGTTGGCGGCTGCGTCGGTGCCTGCAATGGGCCTGTCGATCCGCGACGACCGTACCTTCGCGCAGTACGAAACACAGGTCAACACGGCGCCCTATAGCGCCGCGGGCCAGTTCAACAACAGTCAATCAGGGACACTGATCAACTCGACCTGGGTCCTGGGCTGCGCCCATGTCGGCACACCCACCACGTTTACCGCGTCCGATGGCACCACCGCCAGCGTTATTCAGAGCATCTACTTCCCAGGGAGCGTGTCGGCCAGCAACGCGACCAGCGGCAACGACTTTGCCTTGTTCCAACTAGCGGCCCCGATTAACACGGTCCCCACCGCGTCGCTGCACGACCCGGTCGCAACGGGTGTCTCATACACCGACCTGCTTACACAGATCGACGGCCTGACCGCGGTCTACACAACTTCGGGTGAGACAGGCACTGGCGATGTTGGCGTCCCGCTCGCACAGACCGGCACGCGCGACATCCTCGCGGGTACCAATATCATCGATTCCGTCGGCACTGATTTCGGCGATGGCGTGATCAGCAATGTCGCCCTGTCAGATTTCGACGACCCGAACGCGGTCGGGCCACCATCCGGGGTGACCAACCTCGAGATGGGTCTGGTGAATAGAGACTCGGGCGGCGGCCTATGGGTCGACCTGGGCAACGGCGAGGGGCCCGTGCTCATCGGCGTGCACTCGCTCGTATCGGACCCCGATGGTGACGAAATCTTCGGCGAGTACGGGCAGTTAAACATTTCGACAGTCCTGACCCCCGACGCCTACAACTGGATCAACGCCACCGTCCCCGAGCCAACCTCCCTCGCCCTGCTGCTCACCGGCGGGCTGATGGTCATGCGCCGCCGTAGGCCCTGAACACAGCCCGAGGTCGGCGACAACACCACTGCCTGATACGATCGTCCACGAGGTCGGGCTCGCCCGCTTCTTCTTTTGGGGATCCACCGCAACAAACGCTCAACCGCGTCGGGTAGACATCCAATCATTGAGACCGTCGATGGTGATGATGTGAGCTTCCACATCACAGCATAGTAACCGCTCGGCGTGGAATCACGTGTGACGAATGCGCCCGCCCGGGGATTGGCCCGGCGGCTGCGTCGCACCGCTGAGCGTGAACAGAAGTGTGTGGCTACGGCATAAAAAGGCAGCGGGCCACCGCGGTTTTCGTGGGTTCGATTCGTTTAAGCGTCGGCTTCAGGATCGACGTCGCATCATGGCCAGGCCACCCAAGGCGATCAGAGCGAGCGAGGTCGGCTCGGGGACCTGTATCGCGGCACCCTCGACGACGGTGAAATCGAAGAAGTCGGCGTTGGCGGTTTCACCGCTCCAGTTGCTGTAGATCGATGGGTCGTCGCTGCGTAAGAAGAACGAGACGACCAGGTCATCGCCGTTCCAAGCGACAAGATCGGATGCGCCCGAGAAGGTCACGCTCTGGGTCGGGGCCAGCGGGTCCGGGATGCCGAGCAGTGGAGCCGCACCAACCGTGACATCGCCAGACGACGCGTCGTATGAGACGGTCAATGATCCGGAGTAGTTGTTGTCTGCGACCTCAAAGAGGTTGAGCGCCTGCGTGACCGGGGCGTCGTTGTTTGTCGCCGCCCCACCGTATGTCGCGAGATTGATGGCGCCCGTCCCGACGCCAAAGCCGATCCCCGCCGAGTTGAAGCCGGCCCGGTCCTCACCGATGCCCATGCCGATGCCGACGAAGCCAGCGGGGTCGGTAACTTGGAGGCTGAAGTGCGCGCGGATAGTAAAGTCTTGTGAGGAATCGAAGTAGTAGCCGCTGGTCGCTTCAACGACGGAATTCGCATTGACACTGCTAAAGCCGATGTCGTAGCCGGCGGGGATATCCAAGTCGTTGATGAAGTTGAGTTCGGCGAGGTTGGGGGCGACCGAGCCGGTCATCGAGGCGTTCACGTTGGGGTCGGACGGATCGCGATAGAAGTCCCATGTGGTCAGGTCATCGATCGTGGCAGCGGCGGGGACAGCAAGGGCATAAGCCAGGGCGGCGGCGAGGAGGCGGGGAGCGGGCATTGTGGTTCTTCTCCGGGTACTGGCGGCCCGTAAGGATACCACCTATACGGGTACAGGCCAATTGGCAATATGCTAACTGTTCGCTACCAAGCCGGGCCAATCACATCCCAAAACACCGATGGGGAGCCATTGACCATGGCAATGACCGAGTGCAAGGCCTGCGGCAAGCGGTTGAGCAATACGAGGAAGAAGTGCCGTTACTGCGTGGAACTTAACGTCCAGAGCAAGTAACTGGGTGCGCTACTCGTTGGGCACTCCTACGATGCCCGGGGCGGGGTCTTTGGCTTTGCGTGGCGGGAGCAGGTCGATGGTCTTGTTGAGCACGGCCGGGCCGTTGGACTCGCGGACGCCGCAGCGCAGGGGGAACCGGCCGATCTGCTCGCCGACGTCCTTAAAGCGGATGCGTCGCGAGACGAACTCGCCCGCCGCGATCCCGGGGATAATCATCTCGCGCCGGGCGTGGCCGACGAGGCCAGCGAAAACGTTGAGCGACTGGCGCTTTTCGGCGGTATTGGTGATGGTCAGGGTGACGACGGCGTCGATGGTGCCGGGCGTCTTGCCGGGCTCGGCGATGACAGCGGCGTCAAACGACACGCCTTCCAGCCCTAGCTCGATCGGGGTGCTGAGGGTGACGTCGTAGTCCTCGCCGACGTTGAAGACAAAGTCCGCGGTAAGTGCTTTGAACCCGCCGTCCTCGTGGATGGGGAATCGCAGGGCGATGGGGACCTCGGCGGTGTCGCCGGGCGCGATGGAGATGTGCTTTCGCTGTGGCTGAAGGGTCCAGCCGTCGGGGCCGGTGAAGGTGAAGTGGCCGTTGAGCGTGCGTGGCCAGGGGTTGTAGATTTTCAGGACGCGGCGGTGGGCGACCTGCAGGGACTGGACGAACGGCTCATCGAGTACGAAGCCCGACCGGAACATGGCCAGACGCGGGTCGATGCCGCGGATGATGGTCGGGGTCTGCGTGATGGTGAGCGTCTGCTTGCCGTCGGCGGAAGGCAGCGGCGCGGCATTGCCGAAGGGGTCGATGGCGGTGGGCGACGCGCCGAGGTAGAGCGAGACCTCGGCCGGCTCTGTGTCCGCGTTCTCGTTCCAGACAACAAGCATGCCGCCCTGCTGCCCGTCGAGGATCATAGCCTGGAGGCCCGGGCCCAGCGGCATCCGGCCGATGACGCGCTGGCCCTCGAGCTGCTGGGTGAGGTTGATCCAGACGCCCAGCGCCGGGTCGGGGGTTAGCGCGGTGTGGCGTTCGTGGGCGTCGGCCCAGGGCTTGTTCAGGCCGACCGATGCGGCGTTGTGCTCCCAGGCGTGCAGCACGCGGAGCATGAGGTCGGCGATACGGCGCTCATGAACCATGTCGATCGCATCGGCCAGCTCGATGTCTAGGCGCACCCGCTCGGGCGGGGTGGGCCAGTCGGCCATCGACTCGGCCAGACGCTCGGGTAGGATCCCCTGCGGCCAGGCGACGGCGTAGCTGTCGTGAGGGCCCAGCTCACCGTCACGGTTGGGCTGATCCAGCCGCCAGGGTGCGACTAGGCGTGGGCTCGGTGCGAAGAGGCGGATGCCGGCGCGCGCCGCATCGAGGTCGGTTTTCAGGTCGCGTGCGAGGAAGGCCTGCGGGTGCGCGGGGCTGCCGAGCTGCCACTGATTAAGGCGTTGGCCCAGCGGGGAGAGGAAAGGCTTGGCGTAGTCCTGCCAGATGCCGTTAGGTTTCGCGAGCAGGTTCAGAGGATCGCCGACGTCGATATCCGCCTTCGCCGCGAGCTCGACGGGGATCGGCCAGAGGCTCACCACCGCCTGGCCCCGCCGAACGAGCAGGTCCCGCGCGATCGGCTCGAGGACGCGGGCGCGATCGGCCGTGGTCTTCGGCGTGCTGTGCTTCTCCCAAGCGCTGACCACCAGCGACGTCAGGCCGCTCTGCTCCATCAGCTCGGCGATCAGCGGCATGTGCTCGGTGGGCGTGTCCTCAGCCAGCAGCACAAACCGCGCACGGTCATCGCCTGCGCTGCTCTGACCCGGCGGCAGCCAGAGGAAGCCCGCCAGCGTGCGAGCGACCTGCATGCGTTTCTGGTTGCTCGCGTTGACCTCGTAGATCTCAAGGTCTGTCCAGTACCAGCCGTAGCGATCGCCGAGGTCCGGCGTCCACGACCAGCTCTCCTCTTCGACCACGTCTTCATCGGTGGCCACGACTTCAAGCCGGTGGTTGTAGACCGTGGTTATCGAGTAGAGCCGGCGTCCGGTGAGGTCGCGGACGCGCGCCCGCAGCGTCGGCTTGTTGGGCGCCCGGATGATGTTGGTGCGGCTGTCGGTCCTGAGGTTGACGCTGGGCAGTTCCCATAAGGCGACGTCATCGAACCACGCCCCGCCGTGGATATCGGCTGGCACGACCTGGTTCAAGCCGATCGGGTCGTCGTGGTCTATGCCGGGCTGGAGGATGTGCAGCTCGATGCCGATCGTGGCGGCCTTGGGGTAGTCGCCGATGAGCTTGACCGCCACGTCGGTCCACTGGCCGTTGGTCGAGATGGGCTCGGAACGCTTCATGCTCGCGGAGATAGGCCGGCCGTTGCCGTCGACGAAATAAGCCCTCAGCTCGGCCCAGGCGTGCTCGAGCTTGTCGGTGTAGACCTTGGCGGTGACGCGGTAATCGCTCTCGGGCTTGACGTTGATCGCGCCCTGCTGGACGAAGGCGCCGGTGTTGCCGCCGGACATCTCGAGGCGGAGGCTGAAGTCGCCCGAGCTCTTGATCTCTTTGTCGAAGGCGATGTCGGCGTACTGCGGGTAGCCGAGGCGGGTTTCGAGGGACTGGTTCAGCGGGGTGTCGTGGAAGGCCTGCTTCTCGCCGACGGCTTTGCGGCCGATGATGTACCAGTTGCGGGGCAGCAGGTTCTCGCGGTAGCCGATCTTGTTGCCGCGGTCGTCGGTGTCCTCGAAGTCGTAGATCTTTTTGAGGCGGTGAGAGATTTCAGCGACCTGCGCCGAGGCGGGCGGCGCGATCGCGCTGCCAAAGAAGGCAAGCAAAAGGCATTGCAATAGCAAGGATGACCGCATCACAGGGCTGATATCGGCCAAACAAGGCGTATCGAGCGAATCCAAACCGCGTTCAGCCGGGCGGGCCCCTTACAGCGCAGCGAGGCGCTGGGCGCGGTCCTGAGCGATCAATGCGTCGATCATCTCCTGCAGGTCCCCGGCCATGACCCGCTGCAGGTTGTACGACACGCTGAGGCGGTGGTCAACGATCATGTTGTCCTTCCAGCGGTAGGTGCGGACGCGTTCGGACCGCCCGCCGGTGCCGATCATGGCGCTGCGGCTCTCGGCCCGCTCGGCGTCGGCCTCGGCTTTCTTCTGCTCGTACAGCCGGGCACGCAGGAGCTGCCATGCCTTGTCGCGGTTCTGCTGCTGGCTCTTGCTCTCCTGCATCCGCACCTCGATGCCCGTGGGCTTGTGGATCAGGTGCACGGCCGTCGCGACCTTGTTCACGTTCTGCCCGCCGGGGCCTTGGGCCGTCGTCACGTGTACGTCCACCTCGCTCGGGTCGATCGTCAGTTCCACGTCCTCCGGCTCGGGCAGCACCGCGACGGTACACGTACTGGTATGCACCCGGCCCTGTGTCTCGGTGGCGGGCACACGCTTGACGCAGTGCACCCCGCCCTCGTAGCCGAGCCCCTGCCAGACGCCCTCACCACTGACCACCGCCATCGCGTGGCGCAGGCCCCCCTGCTCGCCCGGCGCGTTGTCCATGTGCTCGACCTTCCAGCCCTTGGTCTTGGCGAACGCCTCGTACATCGCCAGCACCTCGCCTGCGAAGAGCGCCGCCTCCGCACCGCCGGTGCCCGCGCGGACCTCGAGGATGACCGAACCAATCGCGGCGTCATCGGCGGTAACCAGTTCGCTTGCGATCGCTTCGAGCAGCCGCTCGCTGTTGTTGCCGATCTCGGCGAGCTGCTCCTTGGCGAACGCGACCATCTCGGCGTCGGACCCGTCGGCGATGATGGCGTTGGCTTCTTTCAGGTCGTCCTGCTGAGCTTTGTATTGCTGGTAGCGATCGACGATCCCCGACAGCGCCGCACGCTTGACGCTGATGCGCGTCGCGGCCTTGTGGTCGGCGATTGTCTCCGGGTCGTTGAGCTGCTCGCCCAGCGACTCGTACTGCTGGGCCAGTTCATCGAGCTTCGCGATTAAGTTGGGGTTGGGATCGGGCATATTCGGTAAACAGGCTGAGGCCATTAGCCCCCACCGTAAGGCGGGGGTTCGAACAAGCGTAAGTACAAACCAAGGCTGCCCCCCATCTTGCGACAGGGGCTATTTCATCCGCTTACTCTCTCAACACCTTCACGCATCTCTTTCAGCCAGGCGTTGTGTGCTTCATCCATTTGCTGTACACGTTCGGGGTGCTGGTCAGCAAGGTTATTCTTCTCGCCGAGATCCTCATTGAGGTTGTAGAGCTCTGGCTTCGTGCTGGCGTTCATCACAAGCTTCCAGTCGCCCCGCCGGATCGCGTGATTGCTGCCGTGTATCCAGTGTGCCACACGACCACCTCCTGGAATATCTCCTCTTGAAACCGCTTGCAAATCGACCCCATCAAGCGTGAGGCCTTTTGGCATATCTGCGCCCGCCATGCTCGCAAATGTTGGGAACAGGTCCATCCCCACAATCAACCCCGCCCGACTAGTATCGCCGCTGATACCGCTTGGCCAATGCATGATCATGGGCACGCGGTGCCCGCCCTCGTAGACCGTCCCCTTCTGACCACGCAAAGGGCCCGCTGACCCGCCGTAGCGTGAGGCCTGACCGTTGTCGGAGGTAAAGATGATCAGTGTGTTCTCTCGCAGCGCCTGCCTATCGAGTTCGGCTACAACCCGGCCGATGCCCTCGTCCATCGACTCGATCATCGCCCTGTAAGTACCCTTTACATCCTTGGGCATCTCGCGGATCTTCTTGCCGACCTCGCGGAAGCCGTTGTCGTTGGGCCCCTGCATCGGGTAATGCGGCGCGCCGTGGGCGAGGTAGAGGAAGAACGGCTTGTCCTTATTTTCCTTGACGTGCTCGCCGATCCAATCGACCGCGCCGTCGTTGATTAGATCCGTCACATAGCCATCGACGTGCTTGAGCTCGTCGCCGATGTACCAGTCCTTGTGGCCTTCCTGATCGATCTTGTTGAAATAGTCGACGTTGCCGGAGACGAAGCCCTCGAAGGTCTCAAAGCCCTGCCGCTGTGGGCCGAACTTCTTGATGTCGTAGCCCAGGTGCCACTTGCCGAACATCGCGGTGGCGTAGCCGGCGTCTTTCAAGACCTCGGCGATCGTGACTTCTTCCAGCGGCAGGCCGACTCCGCGGTGGCTCTTGGCGGTGATGACACCCTCGACGCCGGTGCGCTGCGGGTAGCGGCCGGTCATGAGCGCAGCGCGGGTCGGGCTGCACACCGCGCCGTTGCTGTGGTAATCGGTGAAGCGGATACCGCCCTTGGCCAGCGCATCAATGTGCGGCGTGTTAATGAAGTCGCTGCCGTAGCAGGACAGGTCGCCATAGCCCAAGTCGTCGGCCATGATGAGGACGATGTTGGGTCTTGGCGCGTCAGGCGCTGGTTCGGCAATCGAACTGCACGCCACGCTCAGTAAACAAACCACCAGTAGAAGACATCGGAACATCGCAACCACTCCGTATTCGGTCGGCGCATAAAACAGCCGCGTCGGTAGAACGCGGCTGCACGGGGTCCTGTGCTGCTACTTCTTCTTGAAGTAGTTGCCAGCAAACTTCTTTTGGAACTTCTCGACCCGGCCGGCGGTGTCGAGGAACTTCTGCTTGCCGGTGTAGAACGGGTGGCTGGCAGACGAGATATCCACCTTGACCAGCGGGTACTCGTTGCCGTCTTCCCAAGTGATCGTGTCCTTGGTGGTCACGGCGGAGCTGGTCAGAAACTTCTCATCGGCCGAGACGTCGTGGAAGACAACCGGTCGGTACTTGGGGTGGATATCAGGCTTCATGGTGGGGTCTGGGGGTTGGGGTCTAGGGTATGGGGCTGCTAAGTACAGCCGATGACCTCGTCCAAGCGAGCCGAGTAGTATAGCCAGATCGGCTAATCGATTGCAACCCAAACCCGGCCCCTAGGCCCCGAGCCCCATGAAAACCTACCTCAACGGCCAGATGCTCGACGACTCACAAGCCCTCGTCTCCACGCAGGACGCGGGGTTTCAGCACGCCGTGGGCCTATTCGAGACGATGTTCGCCCGCAACGGCAAGGTGTTCCGGCTCGATCGGCACCTGGCCCGGCTCAAACAATCCGCGGCGGAACTCGGCCTAGCGGCGGAGATGGACACCACCCCGCTGGCGGACGCGGTGCAGCAGACGCTCACCGAGAACAAACTGGAGCAGGCCCGGCTGCGCCTGACCGTCACGGCCGGCACGCTCTCCATGCTCCGCTCGGCAGATGGCGACGAGGCCCTCAAAGTGATCCAGACCGTCTGTGTGCAGGCGTCCGAGCCCACCGCGTTTGCGCCGGGCTACTTCGAGCAGGGCGTCCGTGCCCGGCTCTACGGCCAGGGCGCCAACCCCTTCGATATCACCGCTGGGCACAAGACGCTGAACTATTGGGCGCGGCTGCGCTCGCTACGCCAGGCCGCGGCGAGCGACTGTGCCGAAGCGATCTGGCTGAGCGTGACCAACCACCTGGCCAGCGGCGCGGTCTCAAACCTGTTCCTGGTAAAAGATGGTGGGCTGTTCACGCCGATCGCTCGGGGCGAGGAAAAGCCCGAGGCGTTGCCCGCACCGGTCCTGCCGGGGATCACGCGCCAGGCGGTGATCGAGGCGGCCGAAGCGCAGGGCCTAACCGTCAAGAAGCAGATGCTGTCGGTCGAGGACCTACTCGAAGCGGACGAAGTCTTCCTGACCAACTCGAACTGGAAGGTCTTGCCTGTCGTCGCGGTTGAGCAGAAAGATATCGCCGACGGCAAGGTCGGAGAAATGACCCTATCTCTGCGGCAGCGTATCCTGGCAATGGTTGAAGAAGAGACTTCGAGCAAGTAGCCGCTCATCAAAAAGGCGGCAGGCCGCGTTCTTTACGGCGGTCCTGGAGCATCTTAAAGAACTCCGAGCCGTAGCCCATCGTCTGCGGGTCCCCCTTGTCCAGCCAGTCCATCATCCTGCGGCGGCCTTCCTCCTCCTGCTTCTTCCCCTCGGGGGTGTCGCGCCGGGCCTGGTCATCCTGCCGGCGTTGCCGGCCCTCGGCCGACTCCATCTGGTTGATGATCATGTCGAGCATCGCGTTGCGCGCGGCCTCGTCCTGCTGGATGATCATCGTGCGGTACATGGTCCGGATACCCTGCTCCATGGCCTCCTGCCTGGCGTCGGGATTGTCCTTGAGCTGCTCGCCCAGCCACTTACGATCTTCCTTGCTGAGGCTGCCCCACATCTCGTTCATGCGTTCTTGGTACGGGCGCTTGTCGGTATTGGACAGCCGTGCGTAGCGCCGGCTGGTGAGCAGAGCCTCGACATCATCGGCGGTCTCGGGCATCGCGGGCGGCGTGCGCAGCCAGGCCTGGTACCCGCCGAACACCAACGCCGTCAGTGCGAGCGCGGGGAGGAGCACGAGCTTGATCAGCTTGCTCTTCATGGCGTACCCCCGGCCTCGATGACTTCGACACGCCCGTCCAGCCAGAGGTTGTTGCGGCGTAGGTGCCGCGAGGGGATTTCGATCGGCTCGTCGGCCCCTTCGATATCCGCCGCGGCGTTGTCGAAGTCTCGGCTGAGGATGATCTCAGCCTCGGTCGCGAAGCCCATGCGGATGAAGAAAATATCCTTGGCCCGCAGGCCGCTGAACATCGAGGCGTAGTCGTAGCTGGTCCCGCAGAGTTCGTAGACGACCGTATCGTCCGGGCACTTCCACACCGCGTTGGACTCGCCGCCCTCGCTGGGCAGGTAGGCCTTCATCACCTTCGGCAGCGGCGGGTCCGTATCGACACTCAGGAACGGCGCAGGCATGTACCGCGCCGCAGGCAGGTAGTCCTTGTAATCGGTGCGGTGCGCCTGGACCGCGATGCCGATCTGCCGGAGGTTGCCGGCGCAGGTGGTTTTTTGTGCGGTCCCCCTGACACCCGCCAGGACAGGCAGCAGGACCCCGATCAGCAAGCCGATGATCGAGACCACGACCAAGAGCTCGACGAGCGTAAACGCCTGATATCGGTTGGGGCGGGGCATGTGTTCACTGGCTCCGGTTCTGCTGGGCACGCGTAAAAGTACCGCCTTGCCGGGCCCGGGTTGCAGCCGAATCATGCTTCGAGGTGGCTAGACCTGCTCGTAACGCATCACGAGATCAAATAGCTCGGCCCCAAAGCTTTCCGCCACGCCGAGGTCCTTGACCATCGCAAGCCGAAGACAGTCGCAGGTCAGCCCGCAGTCTGGGTTCGACTCCATCGATCGGCCCATCCCCTCGAGCACGATCAGATCGATCGGTAACTCGCCACAAACCGCCGCGAGCCGGGGGCTGATCCGGGTCAGGTCCATCAGCGGCGCCCAGTTGCCGGACTCGATCAGGCGGAGCTTCCTGGATTGCAGCGCCTTGCGGGTGGCGGGGTCGTGACCCGCCACCCGCTCGATCAGCACGGTGAGTTCGTCGTGCGTGACATCGTTGAGCGACGGCTCGGTGTTGGCGGAGAGGACCACCGTCGTGCCCTGCTCCAGCAGGTAGCGGGCCAGCGGGATCATGCCCAACACGACATCCGGCCCGGCGTTATCGACGAACAGGACCGCCGCCTGGTAGGGTGCGGACCGCAAGCGCGCGGCCCATGCGTCCAGCGCGTCGTGACGCCATGGGCGGGGCCTGAGCTTAGCGCGGACCGAGCCAAAATCGACCGACCCCTCCTCGAACATCTTCTGCGTGTGCTCGGCCCCCATGTCGAAGATGTTGCCCGCGAAGACGCCTTCGATGACCAGGCGGTCGCGGTCGCTTTCTGATGCGGCATCCAACTCGTTGAGCAGCGCGGGCAGCAATGCGAGCGCCCGCTCGTTTTCGGTATGCTTGAGCAGGCGGTACGGGTCGGCGATCCCCGCAGCGCGGAGCGCGTTTTCACGGTGCCAGCAGACCGAGAGGACGTCGAGCCGGCCGAAGGCTCCCGGGTCGTTGGCGACCGTGTCGAGGTAGGCCTGAAAAAGCCGGTCGGCGTGTTCGCATGCCTTCGTCGCATCGACGCCGCGGTCGCCTGCCTCGCTCATCGCGTGCTGTAGGAGCGAAGGCCACTGCCGACGGAACACGCCCAGCCAATAGGCTCGTCGGTCGGCATCCTGTGCCAAGTCCCACGGGCAGGCGACATACCCGGCGGGGTCGGCCAGCAGCGGGAACACGGCGGAGTCGTTGTGGGTGTGCGTGACCGGCATCGCTACGCGTGCACCAGTTCGGCGTTGGCGAAGTTCTCGAGGATCTGCAGGCCCACGCGCTGCGACTTCTCGGGGTGGAACTGCGTCGCCCAGACATTGCCGCGGTGCACGGCCGAGCAGTAGGTGCTGCCGTAGTCGGTGGTCGCAGCGGCGTCGGATGCCTCGTCGGGGACGCAGTAATAGCCGTGCACGAAGTAGACGTGGTCGCCCGGCGTCAAGCCGACGAATAGCGGCGTGTCGGGCGCAAAGGTGACCTCGTTCCAGCCCATGTGCGGGACTTTGAGCCGGGGTTTGTCCGGGCCTTGGTCTTCTTGAAAACGAACCACTTTGCCGGGCAAGATGCCGAGGCCTAGGACGGGTTCATCTGCCGACGGCGCGTCTTCCATCGACGAATCGAACAACAATTGCATGCCCAGGCAGATGCCCAACATGGGCTTGCCGCTGTCGGCGAACTGCTTGAGCGGCTCAGCCATCCCGCGCTCGCGCAGGTGTTCCATGCCGTCGGCAAACGCCCCGACCCCGGGAAGGATCAATCGCTTCGCGGAAGCAATCTGCCCAGGCGAATCGATCACCTCGGCCTGTGCGCCGACGCGCTGCAGCGCCTTCTGCACCGAGCGGAGGTTGCCCATGCCGTAGTTGACGATGCCGATCATGGGGTCCCCGCTTGTCGTGGCTTACTCACTGAGGACCACAACGATCTCGACGCGTCGGCTGGCGGCCTTGGAGCCC
>JAHQVV010000169.1 GCA_019634195.1 Phycisphaeraceae bacterium
CTTGATCACCTTCATGACTTGATCGGCGAGTTTCTTTGCCCCCCGCGCGTATAGCGCACGTCTTTTTCCCGCTGGATCTCTTTCTCGTGCTCCTTCGCGGAGCTGTAGAGGTCGTGGGCCTGGGCTTTGTGCTTCGCCATGACCCTGGCTGTACCTCACCGCGTCGACGGGGCCGGGTCGTCCTCGATCGGCGCGCACGGGGTTTTATTTTTTCTTGTTCTGTGCAAGACCGGGCGTCGCCATAGTAAGCACGAGCGTGCAGGCAGGCAGCATCATCAAAAGTGATTTCATCTTCAGTCTCGCTTGATTATTTATTCAAACTCAACCGTCACCCGGTCGATCATCGGTTTGGACTTGTTCTTGGTGGTGTCCGTCAGCTTCATCTCAAACGCAAAACCAAAACCCGCAGGGAGCTTGCTCGCGTCGAGCGCGGCGGGTGTCTTGGCGACCTGTTTGGAGAAGCCCTCGATGCGATTGTAGGTTTCCTTGACCTGTTGCCAGTCGGTCCACTGGTCGATTCTGCCGTCGTTGTCGGCATCAACGCCGAGGCGGGCCTCGATTTTTTCGACCCAGGGCCCGTCGCTAACGTAGTCGGTTTTCTGCTGCGTCCACAGGTAAAACCGGCCATTCGCGAAGCCGATGTCGGGGTCGGGGTGGCCCTTGCCGATCTTGTCACACCAGGTGAAGGGCTTGTTGATGTCGTCGGTGGTGAACCAGCCGGTCGCCAGGTCGTGCCCGCCGACGGGGTCGTAGTCGCCGAAGAGGTAGTACTGCCCGCCGATGGCGATCGCAGCCCAGTCGCCGTAGGCCTCCTGCTCGGGCGTGTGGATCTCGTACTCGGCGACGTTGGTCTTGTAGTTCTTCGGGTCTTCCTTGGCCCAGTGCGGGTGCTTGTACGTGCCGATCTTGCCGGTGGGCGTCGTGCGGTTGTCGACCGCGGGGTCGACGATCTTGTAGCCGCCGACGGGTTGCTTGCTGACCGCGTGGCCGGCCAGGGGCGAGTCCCACGAGCGTTTGTTCGCATTGATGGGCGACCAGTCTTCATAGATGACATGGAAGTTGCCGTCGAGGTCGCGGATGAACCCGGCGTCCGAGCCGTGCGATGGGTCCCTGAACGCGAGTCCCAGGTTCTTGCCGGGCTTGCCGTCGGTCAGGTCTTCATCGACGTAGGCGTGTGGGTCCTGGTCGTTGGGGAAGTCGTAGAAGATGTACGTCTTGCCGTCCACGTGCTCGGCCGAGGTCACCCAGCGCGAGAAGCCCTCGGTGACCGGGCCGTGGTGGACCCAGTTGACCATGTCCGTGCTCTGCCAGGCGTGGTAGCCGCCCTTGCCTTGTTTCAGACCGCCGGGCGCGTCGTACTGGTTCGCGAACGGCGTGGTGAGGAGCTTGGTGTCTCCGAAGCCCTCAAGCGTCGCGGGCTTGGGCTTAAAGCCCGGGTTGTTTTTCCCTTTGCCGTACTTCCCAAACGCCCAGTAGTTGCTTTCTCCAAGCGAGAGGAACACCGGCGCGTCCTTCATGTTCACCGGCCCGAGGTTTTCGATCGGTTCCCAGTTCTGCCAGATCGGCGACTGCGAGATCGTGAGCGACTTGGCCTTGCGCTTGGCGTCGAAACGCCGGACCTTGCTACGAAACGTAACGGTTTCGATCTTGGGTACAGCCAAGCCATCCGCGATGCTCAGCGTCTTGGGCTGGCCAACGGCTTGCGTCCATTCTTCCTGCGAATCAACGACCCATGGCGCCGCAGAAGCTGAAACACAAGAACCCGCCAAGGCAAGGCTCATCACGAGTTGGGGGGCAGTTTGTCGCATATTGATTTCCATAAAAGTTTATTGCTTGCGGTCCCATGACTGGGGCGGGTTCTTCTTGTAGGCCGGGCCTGCGTCTTCTTCAGGGAATTTGCCAAGCACTGCATCAAACTTATAGATCGCGGTCAGGTGCTCGTGCTTCTTTGAATCTATCAGGTTCGTTGCCTCCCACGGGTCTTGGCTCATGTCGTATAGCTTCGTGACCTGCCCCTTGCCATCCACCCAAGCCTTGTAGCGCTTGTCTCGCAGGACACGCTCATCGTACGTATCCTTCGGCACCACCCGGCCATCGCGCAGCTTCGCGGGGTGCCCGCCCATCGACATGACCCAGTCGCGTGGTGAGTCGTCGGCCTTGCCCATCAGTAAAGGCGCAAACGATCGACCGTCATAGGTGTATTTTTCGGACAGCGTCGAGGGCCCTGTCCGCTAAGACCGGCAAAGCGACCAGGCACAACCAAATCAGAAAAATTCGACGCAAACCAGACCTCCGAGGCTCAGGCTTAAACTACGCGGCACATGCTACCCGATCGCACATCGGCCAAGCTCTCCAAGGACGCACGCCAGCGTCAAAGCGCGACACCCCCGCCAGCCGATAGTAAGGGGGCGATGCCGCACAAGACACTCATCATCTCCGACACCCACCTGGGCAAGCCCGGCGCAGCGACGGCTGAGGCGCTGCGCCCGGTCTGGCAGGGCATCGACGAACTGGTCATCAACGGCGATACGGCCGAGGTCCAGGTCCCCTGGCTGCGCGGGGCGGCGGTCCGTGAGCTGGATCGGCTCGAGCAGCTCACCCGGCAGGACGGCGTCCGGCTCACGCTCATCTCCGGCAACCACGACGCGTACCTCACCGACCGACGCTGCCTCCAGCTCGCCCAAGGCCGGATCCTCATCATGCACGGCGACGCGCTGCACCCCGCCGTCGCACCCTGGACCCGCTCGGCCAAGACGCTCAAGCAGCGTACCGAACACGAGATCGCCAACGCCGAGGCCGACGAGCTCGCCACCCGCCTGGATATCACCCAGCACGTCGGGCACAGCGAGTTCCTCAAGGAGTATGTCCTCTCCAGCCTCGGCGAGAGCACCGCCAAGCGGATCCTCGCCCGGCCGATCGAGGTGCCCTATGTCTTGTGGTACTGGCGTCGCGAGCCGGAGCTCGCCCGCCTGTTCATGCAACGGTACGTCCCACAAGCCAAGGTCCTGATCGTAGGCCACTCGCACCGCCGGGCGTTTTGGCAACGTGGCGGGCGGACGATCATCAACACCGGCGCATTCATGTTCCCCGGCCGGCCACAATGCATCATCCACCAGGGCGACCGGCTTAGCGTCCACCGCATCGTCAAACGACGGGGCGTCTACAAACGCAAGACGAAACCCGTGGCGCAGCTCCACGACGCGGAGCTCTTCGATGATGCGTCGACCAGGAAGCCCAAACAACCCAACGCGGCGTAACGATGGAACAGTCGCAGAACCCGGTCGTGCTTGAAGTCTGCGTAGACTCACTGTCTAGCGCGAAGCTGGCCGCCGAGCACGGCGCCCAACGCGTCGAGCTCAACGCGGCGCTTGAGCTCGGGGGCCTGACACCCTCGATCGGGCTGGCGGAGCAGGCCGTCGCCGCGCTGCAGCCCTACCGCTGCCGCGTCATCGCGATGGTCCGGCCTCGGCCCGGCGGGTTCGATTACGACACCGACGCACTGGCGGTAATGCAACAGAACATCGGTCGCCTGCTCGCAGCCGGCGTCGACGGCGTCGCGCTGGGCGTACTCAATTCGGACGGCTCGATTGATGAGCAGGCCAACCGCGAACTGATTCAACCGGTCCTGCAAGCCAAACAAGAAGCGGTGTTCCACCGCGCGTTCGACCTGACGCCCGACCCAATCGAAGCGATGGACACGCTGATCGGGCTTGGCATGACGCGGGTGCTCACCAGCGGCCAGGCGCCGAGCGCGATGCAGGGCACTGCTACGATCCGAAAACTCATCGAGCACGCGGAGGGCCGGATCCAGGTCCTGCCCGGCAGCGGGATCACGCCAGACAATGTCGAGCAGCTCATCCGCGAGACGGGGTGCGATCAGGTCCACGCCTCGCTGCGTCGCGTGATCGAGGATGAGTCGGGCGCTTGCAACCCGGCGATCCAATTCAGCAGCTCGCCGCCGAAGAACGGGGGCTATCACCAGGCCGACCCGGACAAAGTCGCAGGGATGATGAAGGCTTTACGCATGCATGTGTAGCGGGTGACGCGCAGCGTCCCGTTCGATCTATGACAGATCGTTCGTACGGGACGCTGCACGCTAAACGATCGGCGTCGGCACAACCCGTTCGAACTCGCCAGCCCGGCAGACGTGCAACTCAAATTCATGGTTGTCGGTGCGTGTCGTCGCCACACCGATCCCGCCTTGCCGATCGATCGCGAGCAGCGTCAGGCCACGCATCCTGTTCGCGGGGTCGCGTTCGATCATCCGCCGCAAGACCCCCCCCGTCGCGCCGGATGCATCCGCCCCGCTGTGCATCGCGTCGGTGACACGGATCGACACAGCGTGGCGGTACAGCTCTTCGCCGATCCCCGTGCTCGCCGCGCACCCCGCTTGGTCATCCGCGTACAGCCCGCCACCGATGATCGGCGAATCACCCACGCGCCCCGCGCGCTTGTAGCCCAGCCCACTAGTCGCGACGCAGGCCACCGTCTCACCCGCGTGCCAGCCCAGCACACAGACCGTGTCGTGCCCGACCATCTTCTCCTCGTCGATCTCGCCGGCTTCAACTCTCGCCCGCCACGCCTCGTACTGCGACCGGGTCTCCTCAGTAAGCATCGCATCGGGCGCGACCGGCTCGCAACCCTGCTGCAAAGCAAACGCATCGGCCCCCCGCCCCGCGAGCATGACGTGGTTGGTCTGCTCCGCGACCGCCTGCGCGACACGGATCGCCGGGCAAGTCACGCGCAGTGACGCGACACTGCCGCACCGCAGATCGCTGCCGCGCATCATGCCCGCGTCGAGCTCAACCACGCCGTCCCGGTTGGGCAGCCCGCCAATACCGACGGTCGGGATCGCAGGGTCGCTCTCCACCGCCGCCGTCCCCGCGACACAGCTCGCGCCTAGATCGCTGGTCTGCCGCCAGTGCGTCCAGGCCTCGCGCACCGCCAGCGCGCCAAAGTCCCATGTAGCGACAAAGATCGGTCCGGCCGTTTGTTCTGACATCGTGTATCCCATCAGCGGAGTCAATCGGACTGATATCATAGAAGGATGTCTTCTGCCGCTCAGGGCACCCCAATCCTGATCTATGTGCTCGCCGGGCTGATCTTCAGCTCCGGGTTATTCGTCTTGATCTTCGGCTTGTTCGGCAAACGGACCGACGACCACCCCTGGTGCCGCATGTGCCGGTTCGATCTGTTTGGCCGGGATGAAGACGCCGAGCAAACCTGCCCCGAGTGCGGCAGCGATCTAAGCAAGGCGAAAGCCATCCGCATCGGCCAACGCCAAAAACGCAAGGGCGTCATAGCAATCGGCTCACTGATCATGTTCCTCGCGGTCACCGGGATCAGCGTCGGGGTCTTCACCGATGTCGCAGGAGTCAATTGGCAGCACTACAAACCCGTCTCCTGGCTGATGAGTGAGGCGAACCAGGCACCCGGCATAAACCCGACTTCGAGCGATGCGCTCTTCGAGCTGCGCCGGCGGTACGACGCCGGACTGCTGACGCCTACCGAGATCGATGACATCCTTGAGGCCGCGCTGACGCATCAAGCCGACCCGGCACGCCCCTGGCAAGCGGAGTGGGGCAACTTTGTCGAACTGGGACGACAAAACGGCGACACGACCGACGCGCAGTGGGCACGCTATGGCGAAGGCGTCCTCGCCGATGCGATCCTTATGGAAGCCCGGCCGAGGATCATCATCGGCACGCAAAGCCTGCCGATCCGATTTAGCAAAGGCTCCGCCAGAACCGGCAATGAAAACCGCTTCACGTTCTCAGTCCAGAGCCAGCAAAGAAAGATCACGACCGACTCGTTCTCCATCCCGCTGTACGGCAGCTTTTCGTCTTCACTAAACGGCAGGGGCTGGAGTTCGATGACAAGCTTTGTCCCCATCGGTGACAACTGGAACACGATCGGCCCCGGAAAACACAAGATCGTCGTGCAAGCCGACACAACCCTGTATGAAGGCGCTAACCGCAACACGCTGATCGCTCAGGATCAAGTTCGCTTTGAACAAACGGTCCAATTCCTACCCGCCGGCCAATCAACCGTCACGCTCATCACCGACCCGACATATCGCAAGCAGGTCAAAGACGCCATCTCGATTACCAACCTGCGAAGCGCCAAATGGCGTTCGCAACAGGGCGAGGACACCTACCGATACGATGTCAATCTTCAAGTCGCAGAGCGTCTATTCGAAGTACCGGGGTCCGAGGAAAGCTACCAAACGGGCAACTTCACCGAAACGTCTATGAAGCTGCAGCCTATCGATGTCTCATTTGATGTCTATGTTCGATACGAAGGACAAGAGTACGAGATCGGCTCAATCACTCAGCCAGCAGATGCTGGAATGCACTTTTATTTTGGCGACGAACACCCGATCAACCTCACCGGCAAATCGGTCGACGTGGTCTTTCGGCCTTCGGTCGAACGAGCCGAGACTTCCATCGGTTGTTTTGAAATCTGGGGCAAAGTAACCATCTACAAAGATGTGACCGTCCAGTAGCCGAGGGAACGATCACCCGCGCGAATCAATCGCAGAGACCTTGCGGTCCGTCGAGCCGGTGTAGACCTGGCGCGGGCGGTAGATCCGGCTCTTCTGATCGCCGACTTCTTTCCAGTTCGCGATCCAGCCGGGCATCCGGCCGAGCGCAAACATCACGGTGAACATGTCCTCGGGGATGCCGAGCGCACGCATAATGATGCCGGAGTAGAAGTCGACGTTCGGGTACAGGTTGCGGGACTTGAAGTAGTCATCGCTGCGCGCGGCCTCTTCGAGCTCCTTGGCGATCTCCAAGAGCGGGTCATCGATGCCCAGCTTGCCGAGCACCTTGTCGGCCGAGGACTTGAGCACCTGGGCGCGGGGGTCGAAGCTCTTGTACACCGCGTGACCGAAGCCGAACAGCTTGTCTTCCTTGTTCTTGACCTTCTCCAGGAAGCCGGGCACGTCGAGCGGCGACTCGTGGATACGGTGCAGCTGCTTGAGCACCGCGACGTTCGCCCCGCCGTGCAGCGGGCCCCAGAGGGCGCTGACGCCCGCGGCGCAGGAGGTGAACAGGTTCGCACCCGAACTGCCAACGATGCGGACCGTCGAGGTCGAGCAGTTCTGCTCGTGGTCGGCGTGGAGGATAAAGATTTTGTCGATCGCTTCGATGACATCCGGGTCGAGTTCCGCATCACCGGACTCGTCGGAATACAGCATGTTCAGGAACTGCGCTGCGTAACCCAGGCCCTGCTTCGGCCCAACGGGCGGTAAGCCTTTGGCGTCCTTCGCGCCTGCGGCAGCAAGGGTCGGGCCCTGCGCGATCAGGCAGGCGGCCGCCTCGAGGAACGTGTCTTCGCCTTCAACCGCGGTGCGGCGATCGTGGCAGCAGCTCGCGGCCTGGATCGAAGCCGCAAACTTGGCCATCGGGTGCCCATCATTCGGGAATCCCTCGATGGCGTTGAGCACGTCCGCATCGACCGCGGCGTACTTGCCGACGAGACCGGTGAGCTGTTGCAGTTCGGCAGCGTTGGGCAGCTCGCCGAAGATAAGCAGCCAAGCGACTTCAAGGAAGGTGCAGTTTTCACAGAGGTCCGCGATCGCGTAACCGCGGTAGCGGAGGATACCCTTCTCGCCGTCGATGAAGGTGATGTCGGACTCGACCGAGCCGGTGTTGCGGTAGCCGGGGTCCAGGGTGATGTAGCCGGTCTGGCCGCGGAGCTTGGTGACGTCGATCGCGTGTTCGCCCTCGGAGCCCACGGTGATGGGCAGGTCCATCGCTTCGTGGCCGGGGATGGAGAGCTTGGCGGTATCGCTGGCGACGGCGTCAGGCATAACGGGTGTCCCGATGGGGTTGAACGGAAATCGGTCCTGTCAGCGATCGAGCGGTTCTAAAACGACGTTCATCAGCACTCAACCGGGCATTGCAGTGTAGAGAGATTGACCGCTTTTTGCCAATTGAGCAGGCTCAGGACACGCTGCCGGGCGTGTAACGCATCCTGACATGTTCGATCCCCGCCTCCATGAACACCGCGCCCTCGCGCCGCCAGCCAAAGCCGGCGTACCAGTCTTCGAGCTGCGCCTGGGCGTGCATCACACCCTCGACGCCCTGCTCGGCGAGGTGCACGTTGACGCGCCGAACAATCGCCCGCCCGATCCCACGCCGGCGGCGCGCCCGGCTGACCGCGAGCCGGCCAAGCTTGATACCCGGACGCCCGTCCAGTTCCACAGGCAACAGCCGGCAGGTGCCAACGACCTCGCCCTTCATCAATGCCAGCACGTGCAGGCAATCGGGGTCCAGCCCATCGCGGTCGGGCTCGGACCAGATCTCCTGCTCGCCAACAAACACATCGTGGCGCAGAGCGAAGACCGCGTCGCGATGCTCACGGGTCAACTGGTCATAAGCCACAATCATCGGTTCATCCAATTGGGCTCGACGCCGAAAACGGGACGGCCTGTTCTTAAACCAAACCGGGAGCGTGCCGCTCATGACCCCCGTCAAGATCACAAACAGGTAAACGCACAAGACCAGCAACAACAGCACCAGCGGACCTAGGAAGCAGATCCCGTAAAACAAAGCGATCCCGCCCGGATCGACACCGATTTGTGCCAGCCAGCTCATCTTCACGACCGCTACTTTAACTTGGCCAGTTCTTTATCGACAGCCCTGACCGTCTCCGGCGCACCTGCGTAAAACGCCTTGTGCTTTTCGAGCGCATCACGACGCTTCTCAACATCGCGCTGCTCGTGAAGGATCTTGCGGACCTCGCGCTCGGCCATCCGATCGATCCGCACAATGTCTGATTCGAGCGACGCCAAATAGGCCTTATGGGCCCTGCCGAGGATGCCGTCGTTGCCGTTGTCCTCGTGATTAAGCCGGGCCTGAATCAGCGACCACGCCCCCGCGTAGTCCTTGGCCCGCATGGCCTTCTCGATCTGATCGCGCTCCACTTCATACTCCGGCAGCCGCCGCGTCGAGGCGATGAAGCAGTCCAGCGTCTGCTGCCTGGCGCCCTTGCCCTGCAGGTGACCGATATTGGGCCACCACTTTGCGTCGTAGATGAACCCGCCCTCAGCGAGCATCGCCTCATACCGCTTGGCCCACTCGAGCCGACCCATCGGCGCTTGGGCGAAGGACTTCTTGGTGTCCTTCTCGCCGCACGAGATGACGAACAGCACGGCGCGGGCCTTGGGATTGGGCTTGGCTCGTTCCGCGTAATCGCCCGTCGCCCAGGTCCCGCCGGAGTGCGCAGCGCAGCCCGCAACGAGGCCGGGGTACTTCATCGCGAAGCGGTGTGCGTACTGCGAGCCGTCGGAGAACCCCGCGACGAAAACCTTATCGTGCAGTTTGTACTCCTTGCGGAGCATCTTGATCAGGTCGAGCGTCTGCTGGTCGCTGCCCTTCTGCAAATACTGGTAACCGTCGCTGTACGACGCGCCGAGCACGATCACGTCGTGCCGCTTCACCCAGCCCGCGTAGCCGGCGGCCCCCTTGCCCTTGCCGCGGTAGCCGTGCACGCCGACGAGCAGCGTGTACGTCTTGTCCGGATCGATCTCATCCGGCGTGTAGACCCAGTAGTCCCTGCCCTGGTCGTCTTTGCCCTGGATCTCTTTCGAGAACGCATCGCCGGCGAGCAAAGCAATACACATCGTGACAACAAAAAACAGAAAACGGTTTCGCATGGTGATTCCTTCAGTACAGATGGCGTACCAGTGTAAACCAAGAAAAAACCCACGCTCTTTTGAGCGTGGGTTTCATTGTTCGATCGGATTGTTCTGCAATCAGGCGGCGAAGCCGGCCGTGAACGCCTCGGCACCCTTCTTCAGCCCCTCGACGACCTCGTCGGTCATCGCCTGAGACTTGTCGAGGGCGTCGTAGGTGTCCTTGGCCTGGGTCTGGAAGTACTCGACCAGGCCGGCGGCGTATTCCTGCACCTTGTCGACGGGCAGCGTGTCCATGTAGCCGCTACCTGCGGCCCAGATCTGGATGACCTGGTCGATCGCGGACATCGGGACATACTGCGGCTGCTTGAGCAGTTCGACCATCCGGGCCCCGCGGTCCAGCTGCTTCTGCGTCGCGGCGTCGAGGTCCGTGCCCAGCTGAGCAAATGCTTCGAGCTCCCGGTAGGCAGCGAGGTCCAGACGCAGCGAGCCGGCGACCTTCTTCATCGCCTTGATCTGCGCGGCGCCGCCGACGCGGCTGACCGAGATGCCGACGTTAATCGCCGGGCGGACGCCCGCGAAGAACAGGTCGGGCTCGAGGTAGATCTGACCGTCGGTAATCGAGATGACGTTGGTCGGGATATAGGCCGAGACGTCGCCTTCCTGTGTTTCAATGATGGGCAGCGAGGTGATCGAGCCGCCGCCGTTAGCGTCACTCAATTTGGTCGAGCGTTCGAGCAAGCGCGAGTGCAGGTAGAACACGTCGCCGGGGTACGCCTCACGGCCGGGCGGGCGACGCAAGAGCAGCGACAGCTGGCGGTAGGCCACGGCCTGCTTCGAGAGGTCGTCGTACACGATCAGGGCGTGCTTGCCCTTCCACATGAAGTGCTCGGCCATCGCGGTGCCGGAGTACGGCGCGATGTACTGCATCGGGGCCGCTTCGGACGAGGCGGCGCTGATGACGGTGGTGTACTCCATCGCCCCGTTCTCACGCAGCGCCTCGACGACGCCCGCGACGGTGGATTCCTTCTGGCCGACCGCGACGTAGAAGCAATAGACCGGCTCATCGGTCTCGTGTGTGCGTTTCTGGTTGATGATCGCGTCAATCGCGACGGCGGTCTTACCGGTTTTACGGTCGCCAATGATCAACTCGCGCTGGCCTCGGCCGACGGGGACCATCGAGTCGACGGCCTTGACGCCGAACTGCAGCGGCTGGCTCACCGGCTGACGCGCGGCGATGCCCGGGGCGATGATGTCGCACTTGCGCATCTCGGTGTCGCCCGCGATCGGGCCCTTGCCGTCGATCGGCTGGCCCAGTGCGTTGACGACCCGGCCCAGCAGGCCCTCACCCGTCGGCACGCTGAGCAGCTCGCCGGTCGACTTGACGGTCATGCCCTCGGTAACGCCGAGGTAGTCGCCGAAGATGACGGCACCGACGATGTCTTCTTCGAGGTTCATGACCTGGCCGCGGACGGGTTCGCCGCTGGCGGTCTCGAACTCGAGCATCTCGCCGGCCATGGCGTTGGACAAGCCATAGATCCGGGCGATGCCGTCGCCGACCTCGACGACGGTGCCGACCTGGCTGACGTCGAGCTGGGTGTCGTAGTTGGCGACTTCCTGCTTGATAATGCTGGTGATTTCGTCGGTATTAATCTTCATGGTGGTATGCCCGCTGTGCGTGGCTAGTGTTGTCAGTTAAGCGCGGCCTGCCGCGATCATCTTGTTCTTCATGCTGCGTAGCTGGCTCGCCACGCTCGCGTCGATCAACTGGTCGCCGACCTTGATCTTCAATCCGCCGATCAACGATTCGTCGACCTTCTGCGTCAGCGTCACGGTCTTGCCCAGGGCCTGACCGATCTGCTCCGCGACCTTCTTGGCCGCGTCGCTGTCGAGCTCGCTTGCGATGTACGCCTCGACATCGATGTGCCCACGGTCGTCGGACACGGCGAGCAGGTACCCCGCCGCGACCTGCGACAGCGAACCGAGCCGGCCCTTATCGCAGAGCACACGCATCATCTTGTACAGCAGGTCGCTGACCTTGCCGCTAAAGACACGCTCAACGATCTTCGCACGCTCTGCGTCGCCGATCGCCGGGTTGGTCAGCAGCCGATTGAGCTCACCGCCCTCCGCGATCACGGGCAGCAGCTGCTGGACCTCGTCGGTCAGCGCGTCGACCACGCCCTGCTCACGCGCCAGCTCGAGCAACGCCTCGGCGTAGACCCGTCCAACGGTGTCGGTTTTCAGTTCGCTCGTGCTCAAAACGCTATTCGCTCCGTCCCGCCCTTTGCTGGGCAGGGCTTGTCTCGTTGCTGCCTCGGCCACGCCGAGAAGCCTGTCTTTGAGCCGCTTCCAAAACCCTGGCGGTTTTTCGTCGGCCATCGCTTCGCCTCAGTCGGCACTCGCCTCACACGCCAGACTTGGTCAGTTCCGCCAGCGAGTCGCTGACAAGCTGCTGCTGGTCGTCCGCGTTGATCTCACGCTTCAGGATCCGGCCGGCGATCTGCGTCGACAGCTCGGCCGTCTGGGCGTAGACCTCGCTGAGGGCCGCGTCCTTGGCCGATTCGATCTCGGCCGTGGCACGCTCTTTCATCTTCACAATCTCAGACTCGGCGTCCGACTTCACCTTCATCGCGACCTGCTCGGCACTCTTCTTCGCCTCGTCGATCACCACCTGGGCCTCTTTCTGAGCCTCGGCGATCTTCGTTTTGTATTCCGCGACCGACGCCTCGGCATCGGCCTTGGCCTTCTCGGCAGCGGACAGGTCGCCCTCCAGCTTCGCCTCGCGGGCCTTGAGCCCGTCGCGGATCACCGGGAAGACGAACTTCGCCAAGATGGCCAGCACGATGAGGAAGACCAGGAGGTTCCAGATCGCCTCGCCGTACACGAGGTTCAGCGGGCCCTGCACCTCAGCCTTGTGGTCATCGTGACCGCCCTCACTCGAGTGGGCCTCGTCGTGCGAATCGGCGGCGTAGGTCACCGTCGGTACAGCCGCAAAGCCCAGCAGGCCAAGCATCAGCAGCAACGGCAACAGCTTTGAAGTGAACAAGCGCATACAGACTCCATCGGTCGCGGGGAGTAATAAGGTCTGCCCATCAGGGCACCCGAGCAACGCTTCGACTAGCTGATCAGGACGAAGACCAGCGCGATCACGGTCGCACCTTCGATCAGCGCGGCCGAGAGGATCATGTTGGTCTGGATGTCGCCCTTGGCTTCGGGCTGGCGAGCGATCGCTTCGACGGCCGAGCCACCGATACGACCGATGCCCAAACCGGCACCGAGGATGATCAGACCAAGGCCAAGGCCCTTGCCCCAGTTGGATGCCGCCGACGCGGCGATCATGTCTTCGCCGGACTGAGCCAGCGCGGGGTCGGCGATCAGGACGGTGAGGGCGGTGAGTGCCATCAGGCAGAGAATCTTACGCATCGGGGACAATCTCCAAATTAGGAAGTTGAGGTTTCGAATTTCAAGTCAAGCGGCGGCAGGAGCGACGTGCTCATGCTCTTCGTGGTCATGGTCGTGGCTCACCGCGGTCATCGCGATGAACAAGGTGGTCAGGAAGGTGAAGATAAACGCCTGCAGGAAGCAGACGAAGATTTCCAGCAGGAAGATCCCCACGCTCAAGATCACCATCGGCACGCCGACGGCGTACCCGCCCAGCGAACCCATCGCGGCGGACGCCTGGAAGATCAGGTCAATCAGGACGTATAGCACTAGGTGCCCCGCGAACATCGTCCCAAGCAAGCGCAGGGCGAGCACGGTGCACTTAATAAACAGGCCGAGCCACTCGATAACGAACAACATCGCACCGATGGGCAGGAGTGCTTTGTCGTCCCAGCCGATGGGGTTGAAGTGGTTGACGAAGTGCTTGAGGCCGGTCTCTTTGATCCCGATGTAGAGGATCGCGACGAGCGAGACAAGGGCGAGCGGCGCATTCACCGAGAGATTGCTTGTCGCGGTGCCGCCGAAGAAGCTTTTCAGTTCGTACGCCTGATCAACACCGACAAACGGCATCGTGACCAGTTGCAGGATGTACGGGAACGGGATGAGCCCGAGCAGGTTGCAGGTCAGCGTGAAGAAGAAGATCGTCCAGATATACGGGATGTACTTGTCCGTCAGGTGCTTGAGCTGCGGCTTGGCAACGAAGTAGTAGATGAACTCGCAGAGCGTTTCGATCAGCTGGGCGAAGCGGCCTCGCGTCACAAAGTCGGCGGCCTGGCTCTTGCCAACGGGGTTGATCTTGCCGGACATCCACTTGGCGAGGACGGCGACGATGACCGCTGCGACCGTCGCCATGATCAGGTGATTGCTGACAGGCCAGCCGTTTTCGCCGAACGGCAGCCTGAAGGCCTCGTGCGGCAGCGCCTTCTCAAGAGGCGTTTTACTAGCGGCGATCAGTGGGTTCATCAGTCTTGGTCGTCACTTTCAGCGGGCATAGACCGCGCTTCCTGGCGGTCAGAAGAAGCGAAACGATACAACAAAATCGTCTCCATTGCCATTAGCACCACGTACCCGAATAGCGCTGCGAACAAGACCGGGCGTTTCTCAAACCCAAGGCCCAGCACCGCTAAACCAACACCCGCGCCGGTCACGCCCAAGCGGACCATCAGGCCGAGCATCGGCACCGCCATCACGGCGGTGTTTGGTCCGGTCATCAGCGCCACAACACCCCATGCGACCAGGCCCCCCGCTGCCGCCGCGACCGCCCCCACCAGTGCCGCGATCGCCACGGGCTGCTGCCCGACCAACCAGCCAACGCCAAACGACAACCCCGCACAGACCACACCGGCGGCAATGATCAACGCCAGACTCTTGCCGTGCGGCACCTGTGTCGGGCTTGCGGGTTGTCTAGAAAGCGTCGTGTTCATCCGTTGGACCTGAGCTTCACCACACGGATCAGCGAAGCGGTTGCCGCGGCGAGGCCTAGAAACGTTCCGATGAGGACATACGTCGGCGAGCTATCAAAGCGGCGGTCGAGCCAAAGGCCGATCAGCACAGGCACCAGGACACCACCTGCCAACTCGCTTCCGAGTGCGAGGTGCCTGAGACGGTTAACCGAACCTCTGCCAGCCTGATTCGGCATCGCGGGCTCCGTGTGGCGTCTAATTCCGTGCGCTACTCGAGCGCCGCGGCCCCCGCGATGATCTCGCTCAGCTCCGTCGTAATCGCGGCCTGGCGGGCGCGATTGAACTGACGCTTGAGGGTCTTGCCGACCTTGCCCGCCGCGTCCGTCGCCGCCTTCATCGCGACCATGCGGGCGAGCTGTTCGCTGACCGCGGCCTCGTTAAACGCCTGGTACAGCGAGGATTTCACGGTGATGGGCAAGAGTTCGCCGAGCAGTTCTTCGGCGCTGGGCGAGAATTCGTAGTTCGCACCCGCATCGCCAGCTGCACCGGCGTCGGCTTGGTCGGGTTTTGGCGGCTCCAGCGGCAGCAGCGTCATCACTTCCGGGGTCTGCTTGCTCATCGAGATGAACCGCATGTACGCCACGCGCACCGCGTCGTACTTGCCGGCCACAAAATCATCCATGTACCGCTGGGCCAGGGCCTGGACGTCTTCGTATTCGGGCGTGTCGCCGATGTGGTCGTGGAAGATGTCGACGTCCAGCCGGGAGAACTTCATCAGGGCGACGCCCTTCTTCCCGACGATCTCGGTATCGATGTTCTCTTTGCCGATGTCGCGGATGTGCTGGACCGCCGGCCGCATCACGTTCGCGTTGTACGAACCACAGAAACCCCGGCTGGCAGACAAGACAAGGATCAACTCTCGGCCCACGGGCTTGCTCGGCGGCGTCGCCAAGGGCAGGTTCATGTCCTCGCCGCCCAGCGACGAGGCGACCTCGCCAACGACCTCGGACACCTTGCGGGTGTAGGCCTGGGCCTCGGTGGCGCGTTTCTGGAGCTTCTGAAAACGGGCCGAGGCGATCAGCTGCATCGTCTTTGTGATGCGCTGGATGTTGCCGACGGCCTTGATCCGGCCCTTGATTTCTCGGATATTCGCTGGCATAGGACGGGCATGATACCCGCTCCAGCGAGTGAAGCAATCTTGAACTAAGGCAAGGCCATTGAACCGCCAAGGCGCCAAGTGCGCCAAGGAAGGCAGATTGAGTTAGCCACAAAAAGGCTCAAAAGGGACAAAAGAAAATCCTTTTTGTTTTTTCTGTGCTTCTTTGCGGCCCATTGCCTTACTGCCTTCCTTGGCGCACCCGGCGCCTTGGCGGTTAAAAAACGAATCATGACAGAGGGAAACCAAAAGCCGCTCCGCGCAACCCGGAAGGCAGCGCGGAGCGGCTGGAGATAAGAATCAACCGATCAACTCAGGTTCAATACCGGTGTCCAGTCGAGACCCAGACCCGCTCGTAGTAGCCGGCCCGGATACAGACCCGATACGGCGTCCCGCACGAGGCGTATCGCGTCTCGTACACCGGGCCGTGATAGACCCGCTTCCAGTACCCGCTGGGCTGCGGGGCGTGGTAGACCACCGTCTTGCTGCACGACGAGCTGCTCCGGTAACGCGGCTGGTGGTAGTCGTAATGACGACTTGAGCCGACGTTCACCGAGAACCGGACGTTGTCGTTGCGATACGACACCTTGGTCCGGCTACGCGAGTAGTCGTGGTGCGAGCTGCTGCGGTAGTGGTACGACACGCCCGACGATCGGCCGTGCCAACCGCTGTGGCTCGACCGATGGTTGTGGTGCTTGCCACTCTGGATGCGGTCATACGACCCGCGATCACTCTTGCAAGAACCCGCGGTCGCTTCGCCGGCCGAGGCAAGCCCCAAACCGATCACCGCGATCGCGAGTAAAACAACCTTAAAACACTTCGAACTCAACATGGTGCGCTCCTTAAAAGGAAATGGATAGGTGGATTTTCACGTGACGAGGCCTCGTGTCACGCGGCGCGCCGAGCACGCCGCCCGGCTATCAACGCGTAGCGGGTCGCTCCACACATGACCGGAGCCCGCCACACCGCAATGACGCAATTCTATCGGCAGCGGTTACTCACACCAAATATTTTCCCTTGTTTTACAAGGAAAAATAAGCTATCGCGTGCGATATCATGATAATACGGGTACGTATTAATACGTGTTAAATATTATAACGCACGCGTATTAAAGTTGTGTGCATCGCAACCGTATCGGCCCGGCACACTCTGGGCAACAGCGAAGAGCGGCATTGAATATGATGCCACCGATACCCGGGAGTGCTACATGAACGTCTTTACCCGCTTTATTCTCATTGCGACCGCAAGCCTGCTTGGAGGCTGTCAGCAGACCGTTTACCTCCCCGGGCCGAGCTACCCACGGCCTGACGGCGGCTTTCTCATCGAGGAATTGTGGGCAGCGCCCACGAACGAGACTCGCGATCGCATGGCGCTTGTCGGCACCGACGATCCCTACACGGGAGTAACCAATCCGACCCTGTACCGAACGCTTTGGCAGTCGCCGGATACCGATGAAACCCGTCTGGTTTGCATACAAGCACCGAATAAGTTGAAAGACGCCTTCACGGACTGGGAGGTGTACGCCTACGATCAATCCAATCAGCAAATGATGCACGGCAAAGTGAAACTATTCACGGGCATGACGCCACTGGGCATTGTCGAAGTGAAAATCGATAACAGAATCATGCCGTCATTTCTCAAGAACAAATGGCTCCTCGGCGTGATCGTCAGCACAACAGCCGATGACCATGCCTCGCTAGACGGACTAGGCATCGATGGAACGCCACTATCCGAAGAGCCCTGGACTCGTCTCGTGCTAGTGAATTGGAAGATTCCGCTTAGCGTGCGTGAAAACGGCTACAAATTCCTGAACCCGAAGGACATCAGCAGCATCGAGTACCGCCAGGCCGAGCCGGGCCTGACAGTCACACCGGACGGCATTATGAAGTTCACGGCTGACTGATCCTCACCGCCCGCGGCGTTTGAACTTCGCGCCGATGCCGCGCTTGGGCATCGTCTTAGGGACCTTGCCGTCGGGGAACATGGCTTTGAGCTCGTCGTCGCTCATGCCTGTCTCGTCGTGGTCGGGCTTGACGACGCGGTCAGCCGTGGTGGACTTGCCTTCCATGACCTTCTTCAGCCCCGCGCGCTCTTCCTGGACATCCTTGGGCACGCGTCCCGGCTTGAAGTCCGGGTAGTGCTTCTGCTCGATCAGCACGCCAACCAGCTTCTCGATGTCGCTTAGCATCTGGCCCTGGTCCGGCGACACAAACGACCACGCGGTGCCGCGCCGACCCGCGCGTGCGGTGCGCCCGATCCGGTGGACGTAGACCTCCGGGTCTTCGGGCAGGTCGTAGTTGATCACGTGCGTGATGTGCTCGACATCCAAGCCGCGTGCCGCCAGGTCCGACGCAATCAAGATATCGACCTTGTTGTCGCGCATCTGCTGCATCACGCGGGTGCGCTTGGTCTGGTGCAGGTCGCCATGGATTTCCCGGGCGTTGAGCCCCTTGTCCTTGAGGTACTGCGACACCTTCCGCACCGTCATCTTCGTCCGGCAGAACACCACCGTCGTGTCGGGCTTCTCGTGCTGCAAGAGGTGCAGCAGCAGCTGCTTCTTGTCCCAACGCTCGACAGGCAGGTGCAGCTGATCGACCATCGACACCGTCAGCGCCGCGCCCACCGTCGTGATCTTCTCTGCGTCCTCGTGCATGAACGCACGGGCCAGGCCTTCGATCTCTTTATCCATCGTGGCGGAAACGAAGATCGTCTGGTGGCTGCCACGCATCTTCCCGAGGATCTTTTTGATGTCGTCGCGGAAGCCGATGTCCAGCATCCGGTCGACCTCGTCGAGCACGACGTATTGGATATTGGAGAAGTCGAGCATCCGTCGTGCGTGCAGGTCCATGACGCGGCCCGGGGTACCCACAAGAATGTGCCCACCCTTGTCCATTGAGTCCTGCTGATCACGCATCGACTCGCCGCCGATGATCGAGGTGACGCCGATGTCCGTGCCCTGGGCGAGGTCCTGGATTTCTTTAGCGATCTGGTTGGCCAGTTCGCGCGTCGGCGCGAGGATCAGGGCCTGGCCCTTGATGTCCGGGTCGGCGTTGTGCAGGATCGGCAGCGTGAACGCGGCGGTCTTGCCCGTGCCCGTCTTCGCTTGGCCGATCACGTCCTTGCCTTGGAGCGCGACGGGGATCAGCTCTGCTTGGATGTCTGTGGGGTGTTTGAAGCCGTAGGACTTGATCCCGGCTAAGACGTCTTCGCGCAGGCCAAGATCGTCGAAAGTGATATCCGTTCGCAGGGTGTCTGACATAGAGGTGGTTCGCTTAGGCCGATAGAAACGTGGTTCGGCGGGGTGTTAGCGGCTTTAGTGGCAAAACAAGGCTCTCAGGGCCGATGTCTTACCGGTAACCCCTCTCGGCAATCGTGCCGCGGGGCCTGGCCGCTTCGTTTCCCATAAGCGACCTCCGACATACCAACTATAGAAGGAGTACGCTGGTGATACAAATGTCCAGCCCACTCTCGATCTCAAAGCCCGTCAAGCTCGACGCCCCCTCCCTCGGCGAGCTGTCCTGGCTCGAAGTCGATCTCCGCAAGATCGACCAGAACCTCCTGGCCATCAAAGAGGCCGTCGACCACGCCAGCGCCTCAGACGAGCACGGCCGACCCCTGCCCCCATCCGACCAAGCCCGGACCATGCTCTGCGCCGTCGTCAAGAAAGACGCCTACGGCCTCGGCTCGGTCCAGATCGCCCACCGCCTGGTCAAGCAAGGCGTCGACATGCTCGCCGTCTACTCGCCCGACGAGGCCGAGTACCTGATCTCCAACGCGGTCACCGCGCCGATCCTCGTACTCATGCCCCTGCGTGAGCTCAACCGCACCGACGGGCTCTATCGCCACGCGGTCGCCGAAAAACTGCACCTATCCATCCACGACACCCGCCAGCTCGCCGAGCTCAACAACATTGGCCAGCAGCTGGGCATCAAGCTGCCTTGCCACCTCTACATCGACACCGGCATGTCCCGCTCAGGCCTGAGCCCCGCTCAGGCCCTCGACGTCCTCCGCGCGACCGACACCCACAAATACGTGCGCATCGCAGGTGTATTCACCCATTTCGCCTCAAGCGAAGCGAACCCCGAGTTCACCTTCAAGCAGCTCGACGCGTTCAACGACACCGTCAAAGAGGCCGGCCCTGCCCTGCCCCCCGACGCCATCCGACACGCGGCTAATACGAAATCGTTGCTCCGCTCCGGCACCACACATTTAGACATGGTCCGCTTCGGCATCGGGCTCTACGGCTTCGGCGACGTCCCAGACGAACCCGGCGCCGGACCCTGGCTCAGCCAACTCCCCGAACTGCAGCACGCCGTCCGCTGGTGCTCCCGCGTCATCCACATCCAGCACTACAAAAAACGGACCCCCGTCTCCTACGGCTCCACCCACAAGCTCAAACGCGACTCCCTCCTAGGCGTCGTCCCCGTCGGCCACGGCGACGGCTACCCCGTCGCCCTATCCAACAAGGCAGAAATCCGCGTCCACCCCAAGGACCGCAGCAAACCCGTCACCAGTTGCAAGGTGCTCGGCACCGTCTCCATGGACCAGATCGTCGTCGACCTGACCGACCTGTGCGACGACGTCAGAGGCGACAATAGCTTCCTCCTCGACGCCTGGGCCGAGATCATCAGCCCCGACGCAAAAGCCCCCAACGCCCTGCCCAACCTCGCCAAGATCGCCAAGACCAACGCCTACGAGATGCTCTGCCGCCTGTCGCCAGGGATTCCCCGGCGGTATATCTACTAACACACCAGCGGCAAACGCTTTCAATCTCAAAAGAAGCCCACGGATTGAATCCGTGGGCTTCGTGCATTCTAAAACTCACCGCGGCGGCGGGGGCCGATCCCCATCGCGCGGGGGCCGGCGGCGGCCATCGTCACCGCCGGGTCCGCCACCGTTCCGCGAGCCATCCCGGGGGCCACGGCGTCGTTCAAAACTCTTGTCAGGCGTCCCGCGGAGCGCGCGGGGGATCATCGGGTAATCCTCCGTCAGAACATAATAATACGTCCCGTCCGGGTACTCGGGGGTCACACCCGTTCGGCCGTTGCACTCGTCCAGGTCGCCCAGCCCCTCGACGTATGCGAAGTCCTGGATGTACGTGCCGTCGTACTTGCCGCCGGGCGCGTTGTCGCCGCCCGGACGTTTGCCTTCTTTCAAGCGGAAGCTCGGCTCCATCTTGCGCAGCTTGCTGGCCGCATCGTCGGCGTCACCATGCGCGTACTCTGAGTAGATCGGGAACCCGTCGGCCGCGTAGCCGACAAGCACCATCGCTGGTTTGCTGAGCCCTTTTTTGCGCAGCGTCACCAGCCCGCGTGGGATGCCGTGGTAGTGGTACGCGCCGCTGGGCTGGACGTGGGCGTTGGACGAGTCGATGCCGAGGTTGATCTTGCCGGACAGCGCGTCGTAGTTCCAGTGGTCGCCGCCGTGTGTGCCGCCGCCTCGCGCATGTGCTCGGCCGTTCTTAGACCAGACCTCGGCCGTCCCGGGGTCGAACGGCACGCCATTGAGCGCAATGCCAAACGGCTGGCCGTAGGTGCTCGTCGTCGTCTCGGCCACCTTGGGATTCGCGGGCATCGAATACCGGTAGCTCTGCGCACTGATCTCGTTGGGGTTGCCACGCGACGGGAACCGCCCGGTCTTATGAACAGGGATGCCGTTGGCGGTGATGTGGCGGGTGCCGCCCTTGACCTCGATGGCCACCTCGTTCTGGGCCTTTGCAAACGCGGCGACGTAGAAGACCCCTTCGTCCGCCAGCGGTGATGCGCCATGGCCGGGGTGAGCGCAAACAGGCACAGCGGCCAGCCAGGCCACGAACAAGCATAAGGTTCCACGCATCAGTCATGCCTTTCAAAGAATCGCCAGCGGGCTGAACAGCCTAACGAACGGGCCGCGGCATGATTGCATCGAAGGCGATTTCAGAAAACTCGGCAAAGCGATTTAAGCCACCCCACCAAAACATGACAGATGCCAATCACGTCGCAAAGGCCTTGCTTGAATGCCACTCACTTCTACTTCTTCTCCAACAACTCGATCCGCTTGCGTGCCTTGTTGAGCGCATCCATGCCCGTCAGATGCACATCGATCGACGATGCCGCTTGCTCGCCATTGCCCGTAGGCCGAACAAGCATCGCGGTAACAACGTGGTCGTAAAGAAAATCAGGCGTCTCACCATAAGGTTCATCAAACAGCGGGTCGTACACCTCGATCGTGCCGGCATCCAGCAAACGCGTCGCGACGACCCAGTGCAGGTTGCCGTTCTCGCGCCGCTTGATCAGCAGGACCACGGGGTGGCCGCGATCAAGATGCGCCGCCATGTCTTTCCAGCCGTTGTCGTCGTAGCTGGCCAGTTCATCAACGGCGAAATAATCCTGGGCCAGCACCATGTACATGTCCGGGTGCAGCGCGCCGGTCGAATCCGAAACATAAAACACCGCCTTGGTATCCACGCCGAGCCGCCAGCGGATGCGTTCGGCCTCGGGGTCCAGGCCGTAGGCCTTGTAGACCGTGCTCAACGCGTGGACGCCGCAGGTAAAGCCCTCGGTCTGCTCTTCGAGCGTGTAAGTAGCGGGCACCGCGCGGGGCCGCTGGTCGGCATGCACGATGAACCAGGTGCGGGTGATGATGACGATCGGCGTGATCGATAGGACACCGAGGACGATGATCACCGCGGCCCAGACCTTGTGGCGTAGGCACCAGCGGAACACCCGATTCGACACTGTTTTGACTCGTCCGAGCATCGCGTTGACCTGTGTAGCGGGTGACGCGAAGCGTCCCGTTCGACGCACCTCAAATAATTCGCACGGGACGCTTTGCGTCACCCGCTACGCAAGGAAACGATCACGTCGTCAGCGTCTCGGCCTTTGCAGCCGCGTAGTCCTGCAGGGCGTGGACATCCCAGGCGCCCTGCTTGATCGCGCGCATCGCGTGGGCTGCGGCGACGCCGCCCGTCGCCGTCGTGATCATCGGGACGCCGAAGCGCACCGCCGTCGCACGCAGCTTGCCCTCGTCTGTGCCCGCGCCCTTACGCGTCGGGGTGTTGATGATCATGGCGATCTCGCTGTTCTTGATCAGGTCGATTGCGTTGGGCCGGCCCTCTTTGATCTTGTTGAGGCGGGTCGAATCGATGCCGTGCTCCTTGAGGTGCTTATGCGTACCATCGGTAGCGAGCAGCTCGTAGCCCAGCTCGGTCAGCTCGCTGGCGATACCGACCGCGTGGTCCTTGTCGCTCTTGCGGAAGCTGATGAAGACCTTGCCCTCGGTCGGCAGGGACTGGCCAGCGCCCATCTGCGCCTTGGCGAACGCGGTGCCAAAGTCCGCGTCGGCGCCCATGACCTCGCCCGTGGACCGCATCTCCGGGCCGAGCACGACGTCGACGCCTGGGAACTTGCTGAAGGGAAAGACCGATTCTTTGACCGAGGTGTGCGCGGGGACGACCTCGTCGGTCACGCCCAACTCGCCGAGCTGCTGGCCAGCCATGACCTTGGCCGCGAGCTTGGCCCACTGCACGCCGGTCGCCTTGCCGACGAACGGCACGGTGCGCGAGGCACGGGGGTTGACCTCGATGACGTAGATCTCGTGGTTGCCGTCCTGGCCGTGCTTGATCGCCCACTGCACGTTCATCAGGCCGCGGACATTGAGGGCCTTGGCCATCGCGCGAGACTTGTCTTTCAGTTCGTTTACCACATCAGCAGGCAGCGAGTACGGCGGGATCGAGCAGGCCGAGTCGCCCGAGTGGATGCCCGCCTCTTCGATATGCTCGAGCACACCACACACAATGGCACGCTGATCTGTTGAGGGTTCACTTCCCGGGGTGACCGGGCCGTAGTCGGCGATGACATCGATGTCGCACTCCGTCGCCTCGGCGAGGAACTTGTCGATCAGGATCGGTTGGCCCTCGAGGTCCGATGCGCCGATCGCGATGATCATGTACTTACGCAGTTGCTCGTCGTCGTAGACCGTTTCCATGGCGCGTCCGCCGAGCACAAACGAGGGACGCACTAAGACGGGGTAGCTGATCCGGTTGGCGATTTCGATGGCCTGCTCGACGTCATACGCGATGCCGTTGGCGGGCTGGCGGACATCGAGCTGGTCGCACAGGGCCTTGAACTTGTCGCGGTCTTCGGTGAGGTCGATCGAGTCGACGCTGGTGCCGATGATCGGGACGCCCGCGGCGCGCAGACCGTTAGCGAGATTGAGGGGGGTCTGGCCGCCGAACTGCACGATGACGCCGTGGACATGCCCGCCGGGCTCTTTGAACGACTGGCCGTTGAGCCGTTCGCACAAGTTGAGCACGTCTTCCATCGTCAACGGCTCGAAGAACAAAAGGTCGCTCGTGTCGTAGTCCGTCGAGACCGTCTCCGGGTTGGAGTTGACCATGACCGCCTCGAATCCCAGCTCCTTGGAAGCGAACGCCGCCTGCACGCAGCAATAGTCAAACTCGATGCCCTGGCCGATGCGGTTGGGACCGCCGCCAAGGATGATGATCTTTTTCTTGTCGCTGACGCGGATCTCGTCGTCGACGATCTCCTCGCCGTTCATGGTGAAAGGCGTCTCGTAGGTCGAGTAGTAGTAGGGCGTGACCGCTTCGAACTCCGCCGCGCACGTGTCGACGAGCCGGTAGACGGGGTGGATGTCGAACTCCTCGCGACGGGCCTGCACGGCCTCGGGAGTCGTGCCGACGGCGCGCGCGATC
>JAHQVV010000170.1 GCA_019634195.1 Phycisphaeraceae bacterium
CATAACGTGGAAGCGACTTCTGCCCGACCTCGTAGGCGGCCCGGGCAACCGATAAAGGCGACTTGCTGGTGCGGCTCATGCACCACCAATCGGCAGACCGATAAGGTTTTCTACAAGGCAACAAGAGTTGATTTTTGAATTCCCTACTCGGCGTAACAGGGAAGGAGCAGGGAATTAACAGGTGAGAGTGGGCTGGTTTCGGTGAGATCGATGGAAGGATGAGCCGGGCGGGAATCGTTGCCGAGATTGGCCGTAATTCGGACCCTGCTTAGGGCTGTTCCATATTGTCGGCGCCTTGCGATTACTGGAGTTACGGATGACATAATGGTCGGCATGAGCCAGTGGATCTACACCCTT
The DNA here is from genome assembly GCA_019634195.1 of Phycisphaeraceae bacterium. Lineage (GTDB taxonomy): Bacteria > Planctomycetota > Phycisphaerae > Phycisphaerales > Phycisphaeraceae > JAHQVV01. The sequence continues at coordinate 358 of JAHQVV010000170.1, forward strand.
GCACACCTCCTGTTGGAGTCGTTCTCAGCCCACCGTGACGCCCAGATCCGGTTCTTGAAGGAAGAAAACCGGATCCTGAGATCACGCATCTCCAGCCAACGCCTGATCCTCGATCCCGAGGAACGAACCCGGCTCTTAACCATTGGTGCCGAGTTGAAGCATCAGGTTAAAGGGCTGGTCGGCATTGTCCAGTTCCGGACCTACCAGCGCTGGGTGAAGGAGCAGGAGTTGGGTATCAAACCAGGCCGTGTCGGTCGCCCCCGGAAGATAGGAAAAGATGTCCGCAATACCATCTCCGGATTGTCAAAAAGAGCCCGGGCTAAGGCCATCTTCGGATCGTGGCCGGATTATTCAACGCAAGTATCAAGTGACGAACTTAGTTACACTAAGCCAATCCCGGATCATATAATCAGTTAGTCTTAGTCTATGACTTTTTCTATGATGCTTCATCGATCTATCAGCCGGTCTGTGTTTGCTTTGACTGTCGTTGTCTTCGGGCTTGTCTGCGCTGTCGATCCGGGGCTAAACAGTGCAGAGCAAGCGGCTCGGACTGATGCAGACAGCGGGTTAAGCAATCGTCTATTTCAATCGTTTGATCGGTATTGTGTGGATTGTCACAACCCCTTGGAGCCACGGGGCGGCCTGGATTTAGAGTCGATCTTGGCCGACGGGGTCGCTGAACATCCTGGGGTGTGGGAGAAAGTTTGGCGGAAGCTGAATACGCGGCAGATGCCACCATCAAATCGTCGGCTGCGGCCAGACGAAGCGGCGTATAACGAGATCATCGATGAACTCGCTGCTGCTTTGGACGAAGCTGCGTCGGAACGAGTCAATCCTGGGCGAACCGATACGTTCCGGCACCTGACACGGACCGAGTATCAGAACGCGATCCGCGATTTGTTATCGCTGCAAGTTGACGCGACTAAGCTATTGCCGCCGACGGAATCGAGCCATGGTTTTGACCACATCACTGTCGGCAGTCTGTCGCCGGCGCTGTTGACGCGCTATATCAGTGCCGCGCAGAGGATCAGCAAGCTAGCCATAGGCTCGAGCGTTACCGAGCCGGATGGGGCGACGTACCGGGTGCCTCCCGATGTCACGCAGGAGCGCCATGTCGAAGGGCTGCCGCTAGGTACGCGAGGCGGCTTGTTGGTGGAGCACCATTTCCCTCGTGCGGGTGAGTATGAAATCCAAGTTCGTCTGACGCGCGATCGTAACGACGAGGTGGAAGGGCTTAAAGGCACGCATGAGATGGAAGTGCTCCTGAATCGGCAGCACGCGGCGGGTTTTACGATCGCCAAGCCGAAGGTGAAGGTGGCTAACCACTTCGATGACACGAAGCTACGAGTACGTCTGCACGTCGAGGCTGGACCGCAAGATGTCGGCGTGACCTTTGTCGATAAGGGGTCGCCGGTGGGGGAGACTCGGCGTGAGCCCTTAAACGTGGCGTTCAATCTGCACCGGCACCCGCGCTTGTCACCGGCGGTTTACCAGGTCTCGATCACTGGGCCATACCTTGAAGGTAAAGAGGGCGGAGCCGACGGTGATGTTGCGGCTGACGAGCGGGTAGACACACCCAGCCGTGAGCGCATCTTCGGGACGTACCCTGCTGGTCCCGAGCACGAAGAAGCGGCGGCGCACAAGATCTTGTCACGCCTAGCACGTCTCGCGTATCGGCGCCCCGTGGATGAAACCGACATCGATCCGCTGATGAGCTTCTATAAGGAACATGCCGGACAGCGCGGTTTCGAGTCGGGAATCGAGGCGGCGCTGAGCATGATCCTCACCAATCCACACTTCTTAATGAAGATCGAGCGCGACCCGGTTGATGCGAAGCCGGGGCAGCCCTACCAGCTCAACGACTACGAGTTGGCATCGCGGCTGTCGTTCTTCTTGTGGAGTTCGATCCCGGACGAAGAACTACTCAATGCGGCCGAGCGCGGTGATCTACGCAAACCAGGTTTACTTGCGGCCCAGGTCATGCGGATGCTCGTGGACGACAAGGCGCAGACGCTCGCGACGAGTTTCGCCAGCCAGTGGCTGCACCTGCGTAACCTTGATGCGATCACGCCGGACGCGCGGTTGTATCCGGACTTTGATGAAAACCTGCGGCGAGCGATGAAGCGCGAAACCGAGTTGTTCTTTATGGACGTGGTCCGCGGCGACCGTAGCGTGATGGGCCTGCTTAAGGCGGACCACACATTTTTGAATGAGCGGCTGGCCAAGCACTACGGTATCCCGCACGTGTACGGCAGCCGCTTCCGCCGCGTGGACCTGCCGACGGGCAGCGAACGGGGCGGCCTGCTTCGGCACGGCAGCGTGCTGACGGTCACGTCCTACGCGACGCGGACCTCCCCGGTGATCCGTGGCAACTGGGTGCTGGAGAATATTGTTGGGACGCCGACCCCGCCGCCGCCGGACGATGTGCCCTCCTTGGACGCGGTGATCGAAGCGGGGTTGAGCGTGCGCGAACGCTTGGCCCGGCACCGGGAGGACCCTTCGTGCGCCTCGTGCCACCGCTTGATGGACCCGATCGGCTTCTCGCTGGAGCAATTCGACGCGATCGGCCGATGGCGCGAGAGGGAGGGGGGTGAGCCTGTTGATGCAGTTGGCGGGCTGCCGGATGGCCAGCGCTTTCACGGGGTGGCGGGCCTGGAAACGGGCCTCCTAAAGCGTCCTGACCTATTTGTGGACACGCTCACTGAAAAACTCTTGACCTATGCCATCGCACGCGGCATAACTTACATGGACAGGCCCGCGATCCGCCAGATCGTTCGGGACGCCAAAGGCGACGATTACCGTTTCTCCGCGATCGTGCTGCGCATTGTGAGAAGCGACCCGTTCCAGAAAAGGTATGCACCATGAACATCATCACGAACAGGGCGATCTCTCGACGGACCATGATCCGAGGGATCGGTGCGGCGGTCGCGTTGCCGTTGTTGGACGCGATGGTGCCCGCGGGCTACGCCTCTGCTGCGCAGGTGACGCGCCCGGCCAAGCGGATCAGCTATGTCTTCATGCCGATGGGCTGCGACCACAGCCGCTGGACACCCGAGGGCGCGGAGCTTGATGAACTGCCGTACATCCTCGAATCGCTCAAGCCGGTGCGCGACCGCGTCAGCGTGATCAGCAATCTCGAGCTAGCCAGCGCGTACCCCGGCTCGCACGCGACGTCGAACTCTGCTTTTCTGAGCTGTGCCCGCGCCAAGCAGACCGAGAGCACGGACTACTTCCTGGGCACGACGGTTGATCAGATCGCCGCCAAAGCGATCGGCCAGTCCACGCAGCTGCCGTCGATGGAGTTGTCGATGGACATGATGCAGACCGTTGGCCAGTGCGACAACGGCTACGCCTGCGTCTATCAGAACAATCTTTCCTGGGCGTCACCCACCACGCCGCTGCCCTCCGAGGCGCACCCCCGTCTGGTGTTCGAGATGATGTTTGGCGAAGGCGGGACCGCCGAGCAACGCCGCACCGCGCTAAAAAAGCGCGCCAGCCTCCTCGACTCGATGACCCAGGAGATCAGTCGCCTAAAGCAAGAAGTCGGCACCGCGGACCGCAACAAGGTCGATCAGTACCTGACCTCGATCCGTGAGGTTGAGCGGCGCATCCAGAAGGCTCAGGGCGATCTTGAAGACGGCGCGCTGCCCGACTTGGACCGGCCGCTCGGTGTACCCGAGTCTTATGCCGAGCACGCCCGGCTGATGTTCGACCTGCAGGTCCTCGCGATGCAGGGCGATATCACGCGGGTGGCGACGTTCCAGCTCGCGCGCGAGACTTCCAACCGCAGCTACCCGGAACTGGGCGTGTCCGAATCGCACCACCCGCTGTCCCACCACGGCAACAACCCGGACAAAATTCGGAAGATGGCCAAGATCAACCAGTTCCACGTGTCGTTGTTCGCGGAGTTCCTCGAGAAGCTGCAGAAGACGCCGGAGGGCAACGGCTCGCTGTTGGACAACACGCTGTGCCTCTATGGCAGTGGCATGGGCGACCCGAACAAACACGACCACACGAACCTGCCAACGATCGTGGCCGGCGGCTCGTCGGCGGGCATGAAGGGCGGCCGCCACATCACGTACGACGATGTGACGCCGCTGGCGAATGTCCACCTCACGTTGCTGAACAAGGTTGGAGTGGACCTCGAGCAGTTCGCCGACTCGACGGGCCAAGCGAAAGAGTTGTTCGAGATGGCGCCGATGTAAGCGAGGTGGTGGTGCAAACGCAAGCGGTAATCTAGATCGGATACGAATGAAACTTGTCACTCCAATCGTGGTTTTCGCCCTTGTAGTCATGGTTTGGCACATCAATGCGGAAGAGACGCTCTCGCAATCGCGCGTCATACTTGCCGATGCTGTTGAAAAACAAGACGACGACGCCATCGATGCACTGCTAGATTCAGGGTCCGACCCAAACGTATCGCAGGCCGATGGGACCACGGCCTTACACTGGGCGGCGTACTTCGAAGATGTCGACAGAGCCAAGCGCCTCATAACAGCAGGCGCAAAAATCAACGCGACCAACCGATACGGCGTGCCGGTGCTGTCGCTTGCTTGTGAGTCAGGGAACACAACGATAGTGGCCCTGTTGCTTAAGCACGGTGCCGATGCGAACGCGCAGCGGGCGGGCAAAGAGACGGTTTTGATGACCGCGGCACGGACCGGCAAGATCGAAAACGTTCGTGCTTTGATCGATGCCGGCGCGAAAATCAACGCCAAAGAGCAGCGCGGGCAGACCGCACTAATGTGGGCCGCTGACGCAGGCCACGCTGATGTTGTTGCCGTGTTGATCGAGGCCGGGGCGGAATACAAGCAGCCGTTGAAGTCGGGCTTCACCCCCTTCGCGTTCGCGGTACGCAACGGACACGCCGACGTCGCACAGCTGTTGATCGACGCCGGGGTCGAGATCGATCGGCCGATGAAGGAGGCCAAGGGCGGCAACAACCAACCGTTCAAGAACATGACCCCGCTCCTGCTCGCGATGGAGAACGGGCACTTCGAGTTGGCCAAGACACTGCTCGAAGCCGGGGCCGACCCGAACACGCAGGGGACGGGTTACTCCCCGCTGCACGCTGTGTCGTGGATCCGCAAGCCGGAGACGGGCGACAACCAGTTTAGTGCGCCACCGCCGCGCGGCTCGGGCAAGCTCACAAGCCTAGACCTGGTGCGCGAACTGGTTAAGCACGGCGCGGATGTGACCCTTGGCAAGGCAAAGGGCGGCGGGCCTCGCCGCAAGATATCGATCAAGGGCACTACGCCGTTTCTCTGTGCCGCCGCAACCGCGGACGTGCCGTATATGAAGCTGCTCTTAGAACTGGGTGCTGATCCGCATCAAACGAACGACCGTGGCCAGACCGCATTGATGCTTGCGGCGGGGCTGAGCGAGAGCGGCGAGTCCGATGGGCCGGCGACACCGGGCGAGCACTTCGCAGCGGTCTCTTATCTGCTCGACGAGATTGAGGAGATCGACATGAATGCAGTCGATCAATCGGGCGAGACCGCGATGCACGGCGCCGCCTACAAGATGCTGCCCCGTGTGGTCCACCTGCTCGCCAAGCACGGCGCGGATATCAAGGTTTGGAGTAAGCCCAGCAAGCAGGGGCGGACGCCGCTGTCGATCGCTCAGGGTTTTCGGCCCGGCAACTTCAAGCCCTCCTACGAAACCATTGAGGCAATCGAACGGGTGATGCGCGCCGCTGGCGTGAATCCGCCTCCCCCGCCAAAGCAAGAGGATGGGGCCAGGTACTGATCGAAGGCGAAAAGTATTTGTCGAGCTACTCAATCTGGCTGGTCGAGGTTACTGGTTGAAATACCAAGACTTACGAGGGCTGATTTTCGAATTCCCTACTCGACGTATCAGGGAACGAGCAGGGAATTAACAGGTGGGAGACGCAGGCTTTGGCGGGTGCGATGCTTGGAGTCCCCGCGTTCGGCTTGCAGCCGCTTGACAAAGGCTTGCTCATAGATGTTCCGTATTGCCGGCACCTTGTGATCATTGGAGTTACGGACGACGTAATGATCGCTATGAACCAGTGGATCTACACCTTTGTACACCTCCTATAGGAGTTGTATTCATCTCGTCAGACTAACGCAGGCATTGGGCCAGATTGAATAACCCGACCATTGTGATTCGCATCAACACGGTGCTGTTCATTCAAAACATCATGCGCGGACAGATTGGGATAGGCCGCCGATCCCCGAGGCAGCCTTCGCCGCAGTGTATCCCGACCAGGAATTGTAAATGGGTTGTCCAACCCACCGGGCAACCAATTCCCCGTATAAGCCATTGGCCCACGCAAACCAGCTGCGGGTGTATTCTTTCGGGTCATCCGGATTCAGCGATTCGTGTACGAAACCCGTGCCCGCATCGATCTGCGCAATCTTGTAAACCGCAGACTCGACTTCTTCTGGTCTGATCGATGAAAGCCCTTTTGCAATCACTCCCATCGGCCAGACCGAGCCGTGGCTCGTATGGGGGCTTCCTAGGCCGGATACCGAAACTCCCTCATGGTAATACGGGTTGTCTGAGCTTAGGGCAAAAGCGCGTGTATTGACATAGACCGGCTCATCCGCTGCGACTGCGCCGATATACGGCAGGGAAAGCAGTCCTGGAATACCCGCGTCGTCCATTAATGCAACCGATCCATAGCCATCAATTTCATAGGCATAGACTTCTCCATATCGGGGATGTTTGACGATACCGTGGTGCCGCACTGCCGACATAATCTCTTCCGACATCGACTTGGCACGACGCGCCAAGTCGATCTTTCCGAGATGATTAAGCAGGGGAGCGACGCGGCCCAATTCGGATGCAGCCATCAGATTCGACGGGATCAAATAGGGGAATACCGTGGCGTCATCAGAGCAACGAAACGCCGAGCGGATCAATCCGCAAGGCCGCCCTGGATTGCCTCTGCCCTGAACAGGCAGGGAGTCGGTCGATACGGATGTGTGCCTTTGGAACTGGTACGCATCCCAGGCGTGTGGGCCTCGCTGCACGTCGAAGGTATCTATGATGAGACGGACCGCCTGGATCCAAGTCTCGTCAAAGGGCTCGGTTGTGCCTGTAATATCCCAATACCCCGCGGACAGGCGGAGGACATAGCTCAGAGAGTCCACTTCCCATTTACGTTCGAACACGCCGGAAAAAATCTCGGTTGAATCCGATGCAAAATGTGTATCTGTGCTGTTGGGGTCCTGGAGGAACGCGTTGGCGTAGGGGTCGATCAAGACCGATTTACTCATGCGTCGCAAGAGCCCTTCAATCATCCGTTGCAGGCCTGCATCTCGAGGCATAAGGTGCAGGTACGGCCAGGCCTGGGCGGCTGAGTCTCGCAGCCACATAGCGGGGATATCGCCTGTAATGATAAAAGTGTCGGGCGTGCCGTCTTCTTCTAGAGCCCGGAAACTGACTGTTGTGTCAAGTGTATTGGGGTAGCAGTTGTTAAACACGCGTAGGACCTGAGGGTCGCCGATGCGCATGGAGACAGATTGCATAAAGGATTCGACCGCTTCTGACGAGAAGCACCGGTCTTCTGGATGAGGGCGCTGGTATTGCGGCATAATCATACTGCTTTGCAACAAGTCAAACCGTTATAGATACGCCTACCGCTCGGGGCGATTGCTCGTTCATTGCTCAGAAGTTTCAAGCTTCAAGCGATTCTGTATCGGCCGTCAAACATAGCGCCGAACGATTGACGCCTGCTGCGCCATTTGTGGGTGTATCCAGTCGTGGAGCGATTGTGAATGAGTCTAGTCCTATCAAAAACCATACTTTAATACCGGGGTGCTCTGGGGGTGTTAGTCTGATTCCTGCAATGTGGATGTTCGATAAGGGTTACATTCGACGCGGTGAACCGGGATTTAAACGGGATAGCTAAAAATATTTGATCATAAATAGGTGATTAAGTCCAGTCAAAAAATGTCATTTGACAATAAAATGTCGTTCAAAATGGATTAAATGACTATGTAATCTTAAAGTTAGTCATTTTTAGCTTCTGAAATTAATCTAAGGTTGCTTTCGCAATCACTTGGAAGTACTATAGTTAAAATGAGATACGCCCGTATCCGAGATGAAATTGAGCAGCAAATTACGTCTGGTATGCTCAAGCCTGGTGACAAGCTTCCTACCGAGATCGAGCTGTCTAAAAAATATAAAACCGCCCGAGGAACGGTAGCCAAAGCGCTTGGAGAGCTCGAAACTCGAGGCCTGTTAAGCCGGCGGCGCGGCGCGGGGACATTTATCAGGGTCCCGATTTCGAAATCTAATTTCGTCACTCGGCTTGCGATGTTCACGCCCTGGGCACTTCGGGGTGAACCGATCGGCTACTTCCAGTCGCGCCTTTACGCCGCCATGAGTTCTATCTGTGCAGAGCACGGCGCCGAGTTGCTCCTTCAAGGGCTGTCGCATACCGGCAGCGATTACCGCAGCAAGCTGTTCAACGCGGCAGACCAGCTTATCCAGCGCGAAATCGCGGTCGTTTATTTCTGTCCCGCCGAGCTTTCACGCGAGGAAATGGGCATCAACGAGGAATTGGTCGATCACCTCGAAAGCGCTGGCTGCGCGGTCATCTTGATCGATCGTGACATCGCCACCTATCCCGACCGGAGTACCTCGCCGTGGATCTGCTACGACAACCGCCGCGGCGCGACCCAGCTGGCGAATCATATGTTTGAGCAGGGCTACGAACGAATTGCCTTTGTGGGAATCCCCACCGATTCCACAGCCGTTATGCATCGCCAGGCCGGTTATATCGACGCGTTGATTGAAAGCGGCAGGGAAGTCGATCGTTCGCTGCTGCTTACGACCACTCACCCAGACGTGCAGTTCGTCCGAAGAATTATCCACGACATTAAAGCCGACGCCATCATGGCGAAGGATACCCACATTGCCGCAATCATTGGGGCGGTGATGCTGCAAGAAGGCATTGAGATCGGCAAGCAGATCGGATTGGCCGGCTTCGAAGCAGACCCCGCCTCGTCAATCCTCCACATCCCGCTCACCTTGGTCCGTCAACCGATCATGCCTTTTGTGAATGCAACATACGAGACCACGCTCCGCGTCATCAACAAGACCTGCGTGCTGGGGGAGCAGATCGTCATCCCAACGGAGCTCGAGGTCCAGCAGTCGACGCTCCGCTGACACGCCTCGTGCTTGCCACCACACCGATCTGTCATCGGTGAGCACGAGCTCCAAGCCTTGATTCGCTTCCAAGTCGTTCCGCGACCGCTGCGCTCAAAGTGGTCTTTTTGATTCATCTTGGATATACCACTAGAGCGTCCCAACTATTTTTCTAGCGCCCAACTCTTCAATCGTGTATGACATACGTGTCACTGACACGGAGGTCGGACCATGGCGTACTCGATGGACTTAAGGCAACGGGTGATCGACGATTGTGACGCGGGCTTGGGC
>JAHQVV010000171.1 GCA_019634195.1 Phycisphaeraceae bacterium
ACCCGCCCAGGCCGAGCAGGGCCAGCGAGGTTGGCTCAGGTACCGCGACGACGCCCAGGCGGGTGCCCGAGGTGTTGTGGTCGAGCGTTGCCCAGACGTAGTTCTCGGCGGTATTGACGCCGCCGGCCACGGGTTCGCTGATGTTGCCGTCGGTCGCGGGCACCCAATCGCTGGTTGTTTCGTCGAACATCATCAGCACGAGTAGTGATTCGTCAGCGACTTGAGATTCGTCGTAGCTGACCTGGATCGTGAAGGCATCTGCTTGGGTGCCGGCCGGGTCGTCTGCGAGCCCGTCGAGGATCAGGATGTCGCCGATGACGCCTGGCTCGGTCGAGCCATCGACCCAGCCGAGGTTGACGACCGCGCCGAAGTCGACATCGACGGGCGTGATGCCGGGGTCGGGGTCGGTGGTCTGAGAGTCAAAGGTGGTGTTGGTGCCGGTGGTGATGGTGGCGATCGTGCCGTTGTAGGAGGTGCTGGTTAGGCCTGCGAAGCTGCCGCCAGCGGGGACGAAGAACTGGTCGCCGTTGGTCATGAACACCATCTTGTCGGAGAGGACCCAGTTGGGCGTCCAGGGGTCGGTGGTGGTGTAATCGGGTGCGTCGCTGGTGTAGTGCGAGAAGGCAACCATCGGCCCATCGACGTCGACGATCGAGTAGCTGACGCGGTCGTTGATTTGGACGGCCTGGCCTTCGTTGGGGCCGGGCGCTTCTTCATAGCGGTAGTACTTCTCGCTGTTCGAACCGGCGACGATGTGGTTGAGCAGCACATCGCCGTTGGGGTCGACGCCAACGCTGCGGCTGTACTGGTGGTCGTGCCCGACGTAGATGGTGTCGATGCCGGCCTGGGACATGCCGGTCAACAGGTCCAGCTCGAGATCGGGCAGGCTCGCCAGCACGCCGCCGCGGGCTTTGCCGAAGTAGGTCTCGTGCTGAACGAGGACTTTGTGGTCGGCGTCGGAGGCCGCGGCGGTTGGGATGACGGTGCCGGTCAGCCAGCCGATGAGTGCGCTGGGGGTCGTGCCGTAGAGGTCGACATTGACGACGAACATGTTCTCATAGGTGAACATGGACGAAGCGCCGGGGCCGGCGATGATGGTTGGGTTGCTGGGGACGGGGATGTCGTTGTCCCAGATCGTGGTTGCACGGACATCGATGTCGCCGAAGCCGCCGGGGTCGGGCGTGACGTTGATGACTTCGGTCTTGACGTCGTGGTTGCCGCGGGTGATGTAGACGGGGATGCCCGCGTCGTAGAGCGGCTGGGCGGTCTGCAACCAGAGCGTGTTTTCTTGTGTCGAGCCGACGTCGGTGAGGTCGCCGACGCTAAGGAGCATGTCGACGTTGTGGGTGTTGATGAAGCGGTCGACGACCGGTGCCATGAGGCGGGTCGAGACGTCGGGGTACGCGCCTGCGCCCTGGGTATCGGTGAGGACGCCGTAACGGAAGCCGTTGGCCGAGGCGCTGGAGGCGTTGGCGAGGCTGAGTGCGGCGGCGGCGAGTAGCAGCGTGGCGGACTTAAAGGATGTCTTGTGCATCGTGAGGGTTCCTTGTGAACAAAGTAGAAAGCGTTCGCCTTGGGCGTGTGGATAGGCTCGATGAGCCGGGGTTCATGCGCTCATCTTGCTTTCGCTCTGATATCAAGTTGTTAAGGACAAACAAGAAGCCTGTTAAGACATGCCGGTTTTTCTCCTTCTTCGGGTTCAGCCGTCGGCCGGCCGTTGCTATTCGCGCCCGTCACCCACCCCTGCCTCCAGGTACCGGGGTGCTGCTGCTGGGCCTTGGTAAACGTGCCCCATCGTTGCTGCAATCACGGGAATACACCGCCGCGTCGTAAAAGCACCAAGCGATATAGCGCAGCATCGGCACGACCAGCACTAAGGAGACGATGCCGGCCGCGAGTTGGCTGGTGCTGTACTTCGGTTCAGATAAAACGCGCCTTCGGCCGGTATCACACGATCCATCAAACCTGGCTCGGTCCATCTGAGTGGTGGCCGGGCGCCGCTTCGGTGTTGCCTCAGTACTTGCCGTGTGGCACATCCGGGTCGGCCTCTGGTACTTGGTACTTCTTACGCAGGCGTTTGAGTTCTCCCTTGAGTCTTTGTTTGACGTCGGCGTATGCGGGGTCGTCGTAGAAGTTCTTCTGTTCGAGCGGGTCTACTTTCAGATCGATCAGCTCCCACATGCCGTGGCCCGGGCGTTTTTTGTTGTCGACGCGGTAGAAGCGGATCAGCTTGTAGCGGTCGGTGCAGACCGCTTCGTGGCGGTTGACCTGGTGGACGGACGGGAACTCGTAGTAGTGGTAGTAGTGGCTTTCCCGCCAGTCGTCGGGGGTGTTGCCTGTGAGGACGGGGACGAGCGACCGGCCCTGCATGTCGTCGGGCTGGTCGAGGCCGGCGATGTCGAGGAAGGTCTGCGCAAAGTCCAGCGGCGAGACGATGTCGCCGTTGACGCTGCCCGGCTCGACAACGCCCGGCCAGCGGACGATCATCGGCGTGCGCAGCGATTCTTCGTAGGCCCACCGCTTGTCGTACCAGCCGTGTTCGCCGAGGTAGAAGCCCTGGTCGGAGCTGTAGATGACGATGGTGTTGTCGGCCAGGCCGTTGTCTTCGAGGTACTTCAGGACGCGGCCGACGTTTTCATCGACGGACTGGATCGAGGCGAGGTAGATCTTCAAGTAGCGCTGATGCACCCAGCGGACGCGTTCTTCTTCGGACATGTTCGGCAGGGCTTGTTCGAACGCCGCGTTTTCCTCGGCGAACATCGCGCGGTAGGCGGCCTTCTGCTTGTCGGTGAGGTTGCCCGGCGCGAAGTTGCGGGTCTTGTCGTCGTAGCCTCGGCTGAAGTGTTTGGCGAGGGTCATCTCCTGATCGGCACGTGGGCCGTGGTCGCCGTAGTCTTCGAAGAGGGTCTTCGGTTCGGGGATGACGACGCCTTTCCAGGTCTCGTAGACCTCGGGCTTGGGGCTCCACTCGCGGTGCGGGGCCTTGTGCTGGGTCATGAGCATGAAGGGTTTTGATTTGTCTCGGCCGTTGTCGAGCCAGTCGAGGGTGAGGTCTGTGATGATGTCGGTCGTGTAGCCGTGGTGTTTTTCCTTGGAGCGCTGTTTGTTGTCGCCGGTGCCGTTGGCGTCCTTGAGCATGGGCGGGTTGTAGTACGGGCCCTGTCCGATGAGGACCTCGGAGTAGTGGTAGCCTTGCGGTGCCTGGTGCTCGCCGAGGTGCCACTTACCGATGACGGCGGTCTGGTAGCCGGCTTGCTGCAGGAGCTTGGGGAACGTCGGCTGGTTGCCGTTGAACCTGTTGCCATTACGGATGAAGCCGTTGAGGTGCGAGTACTTGCCGGTCTGGATGACCGCACGCATCGGCCCGCAGATCGAGTTCGTGACCATGCAGCGCTTAAAGAGCATGCCATCTGCGGCGAGCTTATCGAGGTTGGGCGTGCGGACGACCTCCTTGAGGTAGCTGCCGTAGGCGCCGAGCGCCTGGTACGCGTGGTCATCCGAGAAGATGAAGACAATATTGGGCGGCTGGGCCTCCGCGGCGGCCGGTCGGCCGATCGGGGCCAGGCAAGTTAGCAGCACGCAGGCCACGGTCATCAATCGCATGGTATTTCCTTCAGATAGGGGTCAGGCCCGATAGGCTCGGCATTCTATCAGTAGACGCGTGCATACTCCGGTTTTGTGCGTGTCGCTTCCGCCCCGGGTGCAAGCCCGGAGCAGGTGTTATCGACTTGAGCAAGCGTATGGTCCTGGCACACCGCTGCCCCGGTTTCCACCCGGCGTGATGGAAGGCGGACCCGAGGCAAAAGAACCACCCCCGGCAGGTAGTGGGTTGCCGAGGGTGGGGGGTTTGGTTGCGGCTGTAAGGCGGGTTTATTTTTTCTTGGCCTCTGCTTCGGGCTGGTCTTGAGGCTGTTCTTCGGCTTCAGGTGCTTGTTCTTTCTTGCCCTCGATTTCGTAGCCCTGTTCTTCGAGCTGCTCGTCGATCGTTTTGTTGATCGCCTCGCCGAGGGATGCGCCCTCTGCGTCGGCGGCGTCGCGTCGGGCCTCGGCGATGTGCTTCTCGCGCTCGGCGGCGAGCTTCTTGATCTTGTCCTGGACGGCCTTGCGTTCTTTTGCCATCTTCTCGATGTGGGCCTGCTTTTCTTTCAGGCTCATCTCCCGCATGGCTTCGGGCAGCTGTTCAGCGGGGACCTTGGCCAGGTCGAAGCCTTCCTTCTTGCTCGCGTCGATGAGGTCCCAGTGCGCGTTGTCGTAGTATTTGCCCGCCTTGGTCACGGCTCGTTGGGCGCCGGCGTCGTTGGACAGGTTCGTGTTGTCGATGTCGAGTTGTTCCTGCTGTTCCTTGAGCTGTTCCCCGCGCGCGCCGTAGTGCAGGTATGTCTTGTTGAGTTCGGCGTTGAGTTTGGCCAGCGCGTCGTCCTGCGGCGCGGCGGGGTGGACGACCGAGCGGTCCTGGTTGATGGTCATGTAGCTGCCGCCGGCCAGGTGTGCGCCGTGCTGCCACATGCCGGAGACGCCGGCGTCGTGCTTGCCGCAGTGGATCGTGTTGACGAGTACGCCCTTACCGCGTGCCCGTTCGCACACCCCGACGTAGTGGACATCGCCTTGGGTGAACGGCTCGTTGCCGGCGATATAGACGGCCTTGAAATCATTGGCTTTTTCCGACCAGCTCAGCCGGTCCAGGGCTTCGTTGATGACCTGGCCGCAGTACTCGTCGCCGCCGTTGGTCTTGAGCGCGAAGAGCGATGCGGAGACCTTGTCCAGGTCGTTGGTGAAGGAAACGACTTGGCGGATGTAGCCCTCCTCGGCGGGGAGGTTGGTGTTGCCGTACTCGAACAGCGCGATCTGGAAGTTGGGTTCGACGCCGTCACGCTGGGCCTTCGCGAAGCGGTTGACGATCATCCAGAGCTGGGCCTTGGCCTGGTCGATCAGGCCGTCCATGGAGTTGGAGGTGTCCAGCAGGATGGCGACCTGGATGAGCGGGGCGTTGGCCGCCCCGGGCTTTGGCGCGGGGTCGACGGGGGCGGGCTCGTGTACGAAGACGCTGCGCATTTCCCCGGGCAGCTCGACCAGCAACTCACTATCGATACCGCCGGGACAGGCGTCGGCACCGGGCGCCGCGAAATAGGTCAGTGTCATAACGCCCGCGACGAGTAGCGATCGGGTGGTGGTGTTCAGCATGGCCATGTCCTCTTTTTCTAAGGTGAAAAACGCGGGCGAGTGTCACCCGCACCTGCCTTGAGACGGGTGGGGGCCCTGGCGGTTCCTGAGAACATGGAAATAGTTTCGGGGCGTAGGCCGGTTGGATTACCGGTGGGACAGGATGTTCCAGACCTGCTGCTGCAGCGGGTTGTTGGCGGGGTCGATCCCGACGCAGTGACTCAGCGGTGTGCCGAATGTGCCGCGCGTTTGCCATGCGACGGCCGCGTCGGCGTAGAGCACGTGCACGCCGTCGGTGTGCCGCGAGTCGAGCCGCTCGGGCAGGCCGACGCCGTCGGCGAGCAGGGGCTGGCCGGGTTCGAGCATGTCGAGGTTGGGCCAGGGTTTCGGCGGCGCGAGTGCATCGGGTGTCGCCGACCACACCCAGTCGAGAAACGGATAGGACGCGTAGCCGCCCTGCACGTTCGCGCTTGGGTTTGCGCCGGGCGGCCAGGGGTTTTCAGGCGTGTCATACATCTGGCCCGGCGCGGTTTCGGCCGGGCAGTAAATTGCCTGGCCGCCGTCGAGGTAGCCGTCGGCAAACAACCGGCCGAAGAGCACGAACTTCCCGCTGCTGCCCGAGTAGACCATCGTGTTCCACTGGACGCGCCCGCCGCGGTAGCCGAGCGGGAGTCTGCCGCGCTGATCGGATGCGAAGCTGTAGAGCAGTTGATGCGTCGAGCGGAGGTTGGCCTTGCACTGCGTGTCGGTCGCCGCGGCCCGTGCGCTGCCTAACGCGGGGAGCAAGAGCGCGATCATGATCGCGAGGATGCTGATGACGACGAGCAGCTCGATGAGCGTGAAGGCGGGCCTGCGGGATGGGGTGATTGCAAAGCGCATGCACACCGCTCATCGGCGATTTGCCGGTGTCGAACCGCGTTTTTCGTCGGCGCTATTTTTTGATCAAGCCGATCGCGGCGTCGGCGAATCGCTTGCCCAGGGTCTTGTAGCCGTCCTTGGTGTAGTGCAGGTCGTGCTTGACCCTCTCGGGCGTGCCCTTGTCGTTGAGGTCGTCGGTATCGACCCACGCGCCGCGCTTGTCGTCCTCGGCGACCCTGACCTGCGCATCACGGATCATCGTCCAGTGCGGGTAGCGCTTGTTGTCCATGTCGAAGTCGCTGAGCCGGCCGATGACGAAGTTGATCTTCTCGCGTTTGAGGTCCGCGGCGACCTGATCGATCAGGCCGCGCATCGACGCGGCGTAGACGGCGCCGTGTTTTTCTTTTGCGTCGCGTTCGCCCTGCATCCAGACGAAGGTGACGGTGGCGATTTTTTGGCCCTTGGTTGCTTCAGTGACTTTGGCCATCAGTCGGTCGTAGAGGTCGCCGATCTTGCTCTTGTCGGCCGGCGCTTCGCCGTTGGCGGGCTTCCAGTCTTTGTACCACCGCCGGATGGGCTGGCCGCCCTGGGCGCTCTTGACGACGATGACGTTGTCCTTGCCCAAGGCGTTCTCGACGGTTGGCGTGAACGAGAGGTCGGGGTTCAGACCGGCCATGTTGGACTGGCCCGAGAGGATGAACAGGTGCTTGCCGTGGTCGTCGGCGGAAGCGGGCAAGATGCCCAGTAAAATGAGCAGTAGGGCGGTCAACAGGCTTTTCATGGCTAGCCTTCTTCTTTTGTCAGGTGATTGGATTCGGGAACATACTACGAGCTTGACGTCGGCAGCACGCGGTTGTTGCAAAAAGGCTTGCCTGTTCGTCACTTATAAGGTAAATATGCTTCTGGCTTCAATCATGAAGTACGAAGGCCGACTCAGTCGCGACCCGCGCCCGGTAATGTGGGCCCCGCTGGAGCGTCGCTTGTGGTTTGTCCGAACCGCGCGTTGAAGGGCGTTTTCGGCTCGGCAGGGGCCTCGCCCTCTCATAATATTCGAATCCGTGAAGCAGGAATTGGATTTTGCAGCAGCTTGCTTATGGCGGCTTAAACGTTGTTCTATTGTTATCAGGAGCTATTTTTACGCCCTATTACCCATTTTCTGTAACGATCCGCGCGTATCCTGCGAATATCTCCGTGGACCCTGTCTCTATTCGGTTCGCGGATGCACTCTCACGACGCACAAATCGACAAGCTCAAGAAGCTGACCGTCCTCTGGGCCGACGCCCAGCCCAAGGTCGCGGGCTTTGTCGGCGCGTTCATCCATAACTTCAGTGATGCGCAGGACGTTGTTCAGGAGGTCGCCCAGGCCGCGGTCGAGTCGATCGACAGCTACGACCTGGGCAAGCCCTTCGGCCCGTGGGTGCTCGGCGTCGCGCGGTTCAAGGTCATCGATTACCTCCGCCGGCACGGCAAGGACCGGCACGTCTTCGACAACGAATCGGTCGACCGCCTGGCCGGGGCCTACGCCAAACAGGACGACACGCTCGACGATATGAAGTCCGCGTTGGCCGAGTGTATGCAGGGCTTAAGTAAGCGCGAGCGGCAGGCGCTGGACCTGCGCTACGTCGATGATGTCAAGCCGCAGCAGGTCGCCGAGGAACTGAGCATCAACGCGGGCACCGCGCGTGTGATGCTGCACCGCATCCGGCAGGCCCTGGCTCAGTGTGTGCAGCGCAAGCTCGCGGAGGGTCCGGGGGTGAAGACATGAGCAAGCACCCCGCCCACGAACGTGACGAGCAGATCCTCGACCTGCTTGACGGCGGCCTGCCTGATGAAGGGCAAGCTAGGCTGCGCGGCTGGCTCGACGCGTCCCCGGAGCACTGGGACCGGTTCGTTCAGCTGTCGTTCATCCACCGCCAGATCGCTGACCAACTCAACAGCCAACGTTCGTCGGATGGTGTCCGGCTCGAGGCGTTGCAGGCCGTCCCGGTGGAGGACCAGCTCCCGCCGATCCATATCGAGTCCGATGCGCTGACAAAAAAGAAGGTCGTTTCGGCGCTGGCTTACGTCGTCGGGCAGGCGCTAACACCCGGGCGCCTGGTGATGATCGGCTCGGTCGCCGCGGCGTTGCTGCTCGCGGCGACACTCGTAGTCGTGTTGTCCGGCGGCGAGCCCACGAGCGGGAGCCGCAACATCGTCCAAGGCCCCGCTGGCCCCGACGCCACGCCCCTGATACCAGCCAAGACCGTTGCCACACTGACCGCGTTGCACAATGCCCAATGGTCGGAGCGTGCTTTAGCACACGGCGAGCCACTCAAAGCCGGCGACCGCCTCACCCTCACCGCCGGCTTTGCGGAGATCACGACCGGCCGTGGCGCGGTCGCCATCCTCGAAGCACCCGCCACGATTGAACTGATCGACAGCCCAAACGCCTTAAGGCTAATCGCGGGCAAGCTAGTCGGTATCTGCGAGACCGAATCCTCAAAGGGATTCCTGGTCCGCACGCCACACATGGATATCACCGACCTCGGCACACGCTTCGGTGTTGATGCCACGTCGCTTGCGACCGAGGTGCATGTTTTCGAGGGTGAAGTTCAAGCCTTACGTCCCGACGCCCCGGTTGGCACGGAGCCCACGCCGCTGACCGCCCATCAGTCGGCTCGCACTTCAGCAAGCACGGATGTGATCGTCAGCATCGACCACCACGCCGAGATCTTCGCCGCGCTGTTGCCGACGCCGATTCAGCTCCCGGGCACAGGGTTCGGGCTCAGAGTTGGACAACCTGATCCGAGTTGGCAAATCATCGCGATCGACGGCCAGCCGCTGGAGTCGCCGCAGACCGTCCGAGTTGATGACAGATCGAAATACGTCGATTTGGTCCCCAACGACCCCGAGCGGTCTCAGTGGCTTAGCTGGAATCCCAGAATCGTTCAAGACCACGTCTGCACCTTCCGCACCACGGTCACGCTGCCCGATGGGATCGACCCGGCCACCGCGCGGATCGAGATGCGCTACTACGCCGACGCACAGGTCCAGGCTATCCGTGTCAATGGAAACCGCCGCGTGCTCGAAACCTGCCCGACGATTTTCGGCACGTGGGAAGAGCACACCGCACACATCACCGAGTACCTGAAAACAGGTGACAACATCATCGCACTCGACGTCGCCAACCTCCAGCCGACCCCGGGCCAGGGCGCTGGCCTCGTCGGTCTCAAACTCGAGTGGCGGCTGATCGCCCAAACCGATTGGAGACAACCGGCAGAGTAAGACGCCGTTCGTTACGAAACACAAGACCGACAAGCGCGTGGCTTGCGGCAGAAGAGTTGCTCTATTTTTTAGGAGGACCCCATGACCCCAACCCCATCGAGCCCGAAAGCGTCTTTCGTCGGCTCAGGCATTCGCCACCACTTTTCTACTCTCAACAGGAGAAACAAGATGAATACGGCCACCAAGACCCTTTCCGCATTGTCTGCACTTGCCTTATTTGCAGGCTCAGCCCACGCCGCATCGATCTACTCAGAAGACTTTGAAGGCGCCGTCTTCAATCAAGGAGGCAACACCTTTAACACCTCTGCCGGGTGGGCCAGTACTGACTTTACAGCAACTGGAAACCTTAACGAGTTAAGCGCCTCCTCTTTCGCCAGCCACTTGAGCGGTCTGGGCAATGCGTTCGGGATACTCAGTCGCGGTGTGACCTCCACCGCTGATTTGGGCATCAACTTCCTCGACGACACCACTTACACGTTCAGCTTTGAACATTTCCGCCGTACGAATACCCTAGGGGATGATCTAACAGCCGAAATCCAGACCGCATCTGGCACGGTGTTGGCAACGGAAACATTTGCTCCGGTTACCGGCGTTGCTGCGACCGACATCGAAAGCCGCGTCGTTTCATACACCACGAACGGTGGGGCCGAAGTTGGCCAGGAAATCCGCCTCGTGTTCATCGACCCAAGCCCCGCCACTAACAGCACCAATCAGGCCGGCATTGACAATATCGTGCTCGATGCTGTCCCCGAGCCCGGATCGCTGGCTCTGCTCGGCCTGTGCGGCCTGCTGATCGCCCGCAATCGGCGTGGATAATTTTTTTCTCCTTCTAATTGGTGCCACGTTCCGAGAGGGGCGTGGCGCCTTTCGGAGTCTAAGCCTTTCCCCTTCCGGGGGGAGGGGATCTCAATCGTTTGTTTCTTTAAGGAGTTACCCATGCGTCGTGCCTTCACTCTTATCGAACTATTGGTCGTCATCTCTATCATCGCGTTGCTCATCGCGATCCTGCTGCCAGCACTTGGGGCGGCTCGTGAATCGGCTCGGAGGATGCAATGTCTCAGCAACCTCCGTGGCCTGGGCCAAGCAACGATTATGTACGCCCAGGAAAACAACGATGTGATGATGACACTAGACACCGGCGCAATCGACCACTGGTCCAACGAGTTGGAGCCCTATTTAGGCAGCCTGTCTTCTTCGTACAACGCCGCGACGGGGGAGCAGACCGACTCCTCGTTCCTGTGTCCGACGGCCTCGACGTTCGAAGACACCGGCGGGAACGTCTTCGGTACGGCGACGAGCGCGTGGAAGACCAACGGGGCCAATGCAACCGCCAACAGCTACGGCATCAACGAATGGATCAAGCCAGCAGGCACGTTCTCGAACTCAGACCCGGCCAACTTCCCGCCAAACAATATCTTTACGACGCTCGGTGCCGTGAACGTGCCAAGCGAAACCCCGGCGTACGCCGATGCGGTGTGGGTCGGTGGGTGGCCAAAGGAAACGGATGCCCCACCGGCGGACCTGACACAAGGCGCCGTTGCAGGGGTGCCGGCCAACATCGGCCTGCCTCGCTTCTGCATCGATCGGCACGGCATGGCGATCAACGTTGTCATGCTGGACGGGTCGTCCGGCCCGGTACAGCTTGGTGGGTTGTGGGGGCTGCGCTGGAGCAAGAACTTTGTACCAACGGTTAGGCAAGTGCCTTGACACCCAACCCGCCGGGGACCACGAGATAGCACAACCGCCTGCCGGCACGTGTTCGGCACCTCGACGGTGCCCGAGCCCAACTCGCTGGCGCTGCTCGGATTCGGGGGCCTCCTTGTCGCCAGCCGGCGCTGGCGGGGTTAAATCACACGGCTTCTCCTTCAAGTGCTGTCGCGTTCCGATAGGGGCGCGGCACTTTTTTCAAAACCTGAAACCCTCTTTACAGGCCGCAAGCCGCGTTTCACCCGTCGGTTTCAAGCTTTCCGATAAATCGACGTTAAATCATCTCCGCCTCGCCAAATGGTATAGGTAGAGACATGTCTATTTCCCACGGCCAGATTGTCCGCGTGCTCATGCGTGAGCGTGTCCGCCTGCTCGCCTTCATCCAGGTGCTGGTGTTTGATAGCCACACCGCCGAGGACGTGCTGCAGGACATCTCCGCCCTGGCGATCACGAAATCCCATGAGATCAACAGCGAGCAGCACCTGCTGCTTTGGCTGCGTCAATCGGCCCGCTACAAGGCGATGAACCTGCGCAGCAAGCACCAGCCGCACCTCTTTGACTCACGGGTCCTCGACCTGATCGAATCGGACTGGTCGATGCACGAGAACGCGGGCTCATCCGAAATCATGCAGGCCCTGGAGAAGTGCCTCGGCGGGCTCTCGCCCTACGCACGCTCGGTCATCGACAGCCGGTACCGCGACGGTCAAACCGGCGAAAACCTCGCGCAGGCCGTCGGCCGAAAGATCGGCAGCGTGTACGTCCAGCTCTCGCGCATCCACCGGAACCTGGCCGACTGCGTCCGCACCCGACTCGCGGAGGACCAAGCCGATGCCTGAGTCCAGACCCAACAACCCGCAAGCCCAAGCCGACGACCAGCTGATCGTTCGCTACCTCGACGGCCAGCTCGACGAGCAAGCCTTCGCCGCGCTCAACGACCGGCTCAAAGCCGATCCTGCCTTGCGCCACCGCTTCATCGACCTCACGCTGCAGGCCCACTACCTCAATGCATTGGTCAGCGAGCCCGACCTCACGTTGGTGCAGGACGAGCTCTTGAGCCACGGGCCCGCCCGAACGAGCTCGAAATTCAGCTTGCCGACCGCCTATCGCGTCGGCCTCGCCGCAGCGGTCGCCGCTGCGCTGCTGTTGGTCGCGACGCTCGCGATCGTGTTCCTGCCCGGCGATGACACGGCACCAGACGTGGCCGAGGTGCCCGACTTCACGCCGACCATGCCCGATATCACCCTGGATACGAGCAGGGTGGTCGCCACCATCACGGACCAGGCCCAGGCCGAGTGGGTCAGCGTCAACGGCCGGGGCGCGCTGCCCGGACGGACGCTGCTCGGCCCCAACCAGCGTCTGACGCTGGCCCGTGGTTTTGCGGAGATTACGACCGCACGCGGCGCGAAAGTGCTGGTGCAGTCCCCCGCCACGATCGAGACGACCGGCAGCGACAACGCGATCCGCCTGCACAGCGGGAAGCTGGTGGGCCGCTGCGACACGCCGGGCAGCAAGGGTTTTGTCGTCCACGTGCCGGGCATGGACGTGGTGGACCTGGGCACGGTGTTTGGCGTTGAAGCGGACGCGGAGCATGGCAGCACGGTGACGGTGATGGAGGGTTCGGTCCGTGCCGAGCCTGCGGAGGCATCGCCACTGGCGTTTGAGCCGGTGGTGCTGAAGGAGGACCAGGCCCGGCGGGTTAAGCCCGAGAATGGAGCGTTGGAAACAATCGCTATGTCAGACGTGCCGGTGTTGTATGCACAGGTACCCCACCCCTATGTCAAGATAGTCAACGATGCAGGCTCGACACTCTGGTTAAGACAAAATCAAAAAGACGTCGGTGACCGGCTTGGTAAGACGGCTTACGGTAAGGTCGGTCAAGGCTTCGGTGTGCTTGAACTGAATGGTCAGGGCTGCGTCGATATCGGCAACACGCTTAACTTTGCCAGCGACCAGGCTTTCTCGATCGCTGTCTGGATCAAACCAGACATGCGATCCGACGATATGTGCGTGCTCGGCCGGATGGCTGATCATCTAGAGCGTGGTCTTCATGGCTATGACCTGTACATCAAAGAGCAACACCTTCGATTCCAGATGAAACACGCGTTTCTACATGATGCGAAAAAAGACTCTTTAATACGTGTTGAATCATCCGAGAAACTCAAAGATCAAACCTGGCAGCATGTCTTCATAACCTATGACGGCTCAAGCCGTGCCGCAGGCCTGAGGATGTACCTCAATGGCTCCGAGGTTGAGAGCAATGTGATCGACGATTCGCTATCCGGCAATACCATTCATGCCAACACGACCTTCCGGGTGGGAATCCGCGGCTTTGTTGACGCCGAGCGTTTCGGCAAGCCAGGACTCACTAATAAGCTCGATGCTGTGGGCGGGGGTTCCCCGATGTTTGGTGGCATCGGCGACCTCGTTGTCTTTGATCGTGTAATCGGCCCGGAACATATTCAATCCATGCATCGGCTTTCGCGCGATGCGTATTTCGCCCCTCACGAAGGCTCGTAACGTTACGGCCTTCTTTACATTCTAATCCTTTTTAGGAGGTATCATTCGATGAGAGTACGTACGACTTTTTTCACGGGCTTAGCGCTGTGTGGACTCATGGGCATCGGCTCGTCGTCCAACGCGAGCGTCATTAATTACCACTTCACTAGCAACGGTTCTACGCCCGCGCCGACAGGTGCAGAAGCGGCAGGCGTCATCGGCTCCGCCGGCGATTCCTGGACAACGGTTTCCAGCACGCTCCCCAGCAATGGGACCGAGATTAGTGGCGCAACTGCCAATATTAACCTCGGCGGCGGGCTCAGTGTCTCCCTCGACAACTACTACAACCACACCAGCACGAATGCCAATGACAATGCAACCCCATTTGGGCCGTTCATCAACGGTTGGTTTAGCCGCGAGGCCAACGAAGGTTCGCCAACGCTGACTTTTAGTGGCTTTGCTGCAAGCGACATCGTCAATCTGGTGATCTTTGCGGCATCTCACACGGGCGAAGACCGAGGAACCGTCAACGTTTCTGCGGTCGGAGCTGCTAATTCGTCGGTTGATATCACCGCAGGCGCGGCACAGCCTACGTCCTATATCGGTGCCCCAGGCGCTGATTCCAACCACGCCCTGTTTTCGAATATCCAGGCCGATGGTTCAGGGCAGATCGTGGTCACTCTTAATGCAGCCGGTGACTTCTCTGACTTTAACGGATTCCAGCTTGAAGTCGTCCCCGAGCCTTCCTCGCTGGCGCTCCTGGGCCTGGGCGGCCTGATGATTGCCCGCCGTCGCCGCGGCTAACACGATTGCTTTCTCCTTCACTGTCGCCAGCTGTTTAAACGCGGCTGGTGGCTTTCCCGCGCGTCAGCACGTTGTTGACGTGCCATTTCCTACATATCTACAGAGTCTGTGCTATGAAACTCATTAGGCCTGCCTTCACACTTATCGAACTACTGGTTGTCATCTCAATCATTGCGCTACTCATCGCGATCCTCCTTCCCGCGCTCGGCGCGGCGCGCGAGTCGGCGAAGACGACTCAGTGCCTGGCAAACCTGAAGCAGCTTGCCACCACGGCCTATGCGATTGCGACCGATGCAAGCGGCAATCGGTTACCTCCCGCGGCGGTCATCACCACCCCTCCTCCTGAGAGCATTGCTGAGAGAATCGTTTCTCACAGCATGAGAACAGAGAGCTGGAGGCAGTTCGAGGGACAAGGGCATAAGCTGGAAATGATGGCCTGCCCCGACCGTGGGGCTTCTGATGAGCCTATGGAGTCGCCGTTGTTTCCAGGTGAGTTTCGTCATCACTACAAGTACATGGCCGGGCTAGAACGTTGGGGGGCTGGATCCAATCAACGGAACGAAGTCTTTGAAAACCCGCCCTCTATTGTCACGATGGACGACATGACCTCCGAGCGGGCGCTGGCCAGCGACTTCCTGACCCGAACCGGCGGCTCGTGGCTGGTGCCGCTCGGGGACCCGAACGACCGATGGGACCACGACCCGGCGCCCCACGGCATCGGCAACGAATCGACCGGTGCACCGCGCGGCGGCAACCACGTGATGGGCGACGGTTCGGGCGCGTTCGAGTCTTACAAAGACATGGTGGGGATCAACTCTTGGAACTGGAATGGTGATAGAAATACGTGGGTCTTCCAGAAAGAACTTCCCGAGCTACCAGGCGGGGCCGAGTGGCAAAACCCGACCGATTTCTGACCCAAGCCTGATTTTCTTTTGTTCTGTTTTTCGCGGAGAGATTTATGCAGTTTTCATTGTTTTCACTTCAGCGCCGTTGTTTGATGTCTCTGAGCGCTGCTTTGCTCGCTTCTTTCACGACTGCGCCCGTCTTTTCTCAGCCGGTCGCCCCGGTTGCGTCCAGTTATACGCTGGGCCTGGATCAGTTCTCGACGCACACCGGCAGCCGGGCGATCGATGTGGTCGCGCCGCACGACGGCAGCGGGCGGGTCTTTGTTTCCGCGCAATCGGGCGAGATCTTCAGCTACGGCGCCGATGGTACGCTCTTGAACACGTTCGTCGATCTTGCATCGACGACGGCCAACACCGGTTTCCTGGACAACGCGGGCTCGTTCCGTGGCTTGATGTATTTTGATTTCCATCCTGACTACGACAACCCCAACGCCGACGGGTACCGCAAGGTCTACACGGGTTTCCAGTCCAACCCGTCCTTCGCGACCGCCGAGTACTCCCGGACGAGAGGCAGCTCCGTGGTCCACTACGTGATCGGCGAGTGGCAGGTCAGTTCGACCAATGCGAACCAGATCGACACGAGCACGTACCGCGAGGTGATCCGGTTCGAGATGGAGGGCAACAACCCGCACGGCCTGGGCGAGGTCGCGTTCAACCCGCTGGCCAAGCCGGGTGACGCCGACTACGGCCTGCTCTACGCCGCGGTCGGCGACGCCAACACGCTGGGCAACTCGAACCCCGGCTCGGGCTACATCCAGAACCTGTCCAACCCTTTTGGCAAGATCATCCGCATCAACCCGCTGGAGGACACGGTCAACGGTGCCGACTACTCGACCCCGGGCAATCCCTACAACTCGGTTTCAGGCGCCGCGCCCGAGAACTACGCGATCGGCTTCCGCGACCCGCAGACGTTCAGCTTCGCGAAGGACAACAGCGGCGAGACGGTGCTGATCACCTTTGACATCGGCGCGTCTAATCGTGATGAGGTCGACCTGGTGCGTGCGGGCCAGAACTACGGCTGGGAACGCTATGAGGGCACGCTGGACCTGAACCCGGACCGGCCGCTGGTCCCCGGCAGCACCCACGCGCTGCCCGTTCTAGAGTACGACCACAGTCAAGAAAGATTTGCGATCATCGGCGGGCTGCTCGTCTCGGACCCAAACAACCCCGACTTCCAGGACCAGGTCATCTTCAGCAATCTGGTCGGCGGCGAGATATTTCACGCGGACTTCCAGGAGATGCTCGACGCCGAGGCCAATGGCACGCAGGCCCAGATCTACGAGATGACGGTGACGTTCGACGGCGAGTCGGGCACGTTCGCGGATGTGCTTGACGGCGTGGATGGCGGCCGGGGCGATGCGCGGTTCGGCTATGACGAGAACGGGAATGTTTACATCGTCAGCAAGCAGACCGGGGTCATCTTTGAAACGGGGCTGGTGACGTCGGTGCCAGAGCCCTCATCGATCGCCCTCTTGGGGCTCGGTGGGCTGCTGCTGAGCCGCCGCCGTCGCGGTGCAAGGGTCATCTCCGGGTAGAGCCGTCATCATCGAGCAGACGTTGCGCGTTAATCGCTCGTGTTGCGCTCTGCGCGCGGGTTGGTGGTTGCGGTGCCGGGCCGCTCTTTGGGGCGGGGCATTGGATGCACACGCGGGGTGATCGGTAGGTCTTTGTAGCGACGCGCCGGTTGTGCACCCAAGGCCTGGCCTGTTTTGACCGAGAGCGAGCCGCAAGCCACTACCCACGCCGGCGGGGGTCGGGGTCGCGGTGTTGGAGGCGGTATTGACGGGGGGTGAGGGGCTCGACACGGTTGAAGGTCTGGTGCAGCTGGCGAGCCCCCGCGAGGCCGACCTCCTTGGCGATGGTTTCCAGCGTGTAGTCGGTCTCGATCAAGAGGCGTTTGATGTGGCGGAGGCGGACGCGCTGGATCTCCTCGCGGATGGATCGGCGGAGGTTTTTGGAGAATGCGCGTTTCAGGCCCGGGCGGGTCATGCGGGTGGCCTCGACGACGTCGTCCACGCCGATGGGCCTGTGGTAGTTGGAAGCGATGAAGGCGACGGCCTTGGCGACCTCGGGGTGGTCGGTGGCGACGACGTCGGTGGATCGTCGGGTGACGACGCCGGCGGTGGGGAAGGGCGTTAGGCCTTTGGGTGCGGGCCCGCCGTCCATGAGGCGGTCGAGCATCCGGCAGGCCTCGTAGGCCCAGGCCTCCATGTCGAGCATGACCGACGACAGCGGGGTGCTTAGCGACTCGCAGACGAGGGTGTTGTTGTTAATGCCGAGCACGGCGACGTCTTCGGGGACGGATAGCCCGACGCGTTGGCAGGCTTCGAGGACTTTGAGGCCCCACTCGTCGGAGAAGCACAAGACGCCGAGCGGGCGGGGGAGGGTGAGCAGGTGTTCGCCGAGGTCCTTGGCGGCTTGTTGCCAGGCTTTTTCCTTGGTTTGATCGGTGAATGCGGGGATGAGGTGGGCGTCGTGGCCTTGCTTGGCGAGGGTCTTGACGTAGGCGTCTTTGCGGATGCGGATGGGCGGGTTGTTGTCGTCGGGGAAGAAGGCGAAGTGGTGCAGGCCGCGCTCGAAGAAGTGGTCGCGCGCTACGCCGGCGATGTCGTAGGGGTCGAACTCGAGGGAGGGCAGGCCGATGTCCTGGCCGAAGACGGAGAGGTCGACGGCGGGGAGGGCGAGGTCTTGTACAAACTGGAGGTAGTCGGGGTGGAGCTTGGTGCAGCCGAGTTTGCAGAGGATGCCGTCGCCTTGCCAGCCGTGGGCGAACTCGTTGGATTGGGCCATGGTGGCGTCGAGGTGCCAGCCGTGCTCGAGCGCGTAGCGTGAAGCGCCGATGTGGGCGCGGTAGTCGTACCAGGCCAGCGCCAGGAGGACGGACCGGCGGGGCTGGTCGTGCGGGGTGTTTTCAGCGGGTTTGATCATGGCGTTTCTCGCGGGCGCACACAGACCAAAATAGCACTTATCTGATCCAAGATGTCACTGTGGCGACATTTTTTTGAACTATAGTGTAAATGTGGAGGTTATCGTGCATCCGTATTCGTGCGGCTTGTGTGACTAAGCCAGGGAATTCACAGCACGAGGCGTTGCTGGAGTAATGGGCAGCAACATGAATTTGAAACAGTTCGACAGATTGATGGCTGGCCGGCGTTTGCTTGCTCCTTTGGCGGGGCTTTTGGTGCTGGGCTTGGCGTTTGTGTTGTTGCTCTCGCCGGCCTATGCCGAGCCGGGCGCGGGTGTTGACCCGGATGTACCCGCCGCGCCGCAGGACCCTGATGCCCTGGCGTTCTTTGAGAAGGAGGTCCGTCCGATCCTGGACAAGCGCTGCGTGCGCTGCCACGGCGGGGAGAAGACCAAGGGCAAGCTGAGCCTAGTCAGCCGGGAGGCGATGCTCAAGGGCGGGGTCAGCGGGGACGTGATCGACTGGCAGGACCACGTCGAGAGCTTGTTCTTGGTCGCGATCAACTACACCGATGTTGATTACGAGATGCCGCCGACCGGCAAGCTACCAGAGGAAGAGATCGAGACGCTGACGCGGTGGGTCGCCGCGGGTCTGCCGTGGACGCCGGGCAAGGCGGGCCTGCTTGTTGATCCGGACGAGGCGGGGGAGCACGGGCCGCCTTCGATCGAAGAGGGCAAGGACTACTGGGCGTACAAGCCGATCGTGAAGCCCGAGGTGCCGCAGATCGATGACGCGGCTTGGGCAGAGCACCCGATCGACGCGTTGATTTATGACAAGCTTAAAGCGAACGGCCTTGAGCCGAACGTCGAGGCCGACCGCATCGCGTTGATCCGCCGGGCATCGTACAACCTGACGGGCCTGCCGCCGACGCCGCAGGAGGTGCAGGATTTCGTTAACGATGAGCAGCCCGGCGCGTGGGAGCGTGTGATCGATCGGCTGCTGGCGTCCAAGCACTATGGCGAGCACTGGGCACGTCACTGGATGGACATCGCGCGCTACGCCGAGACGAACGGCTACGAGCGCGACGGCAAGAAACGCAACATCTGGCGCTACCGGGACTACCTGATCCGCGCGTTCAACAGCGACACGCCTTACGACCGTTTCATCAAAGAACACGTGGCGGGCGACCTGCTGCCGGACCGCGATGCGCAGTCATACATCGCAACGGGGTTTAACCGCCTGCAGATCTGGGACGACGAGCCGACGGACCGCGTGCAGGCCCGTGCGGACTATATCTCTGACATCGTGGACACGACGACGAACGCGTTTTTGGCAACGACGCTGGCCTGTGCCAAGTGCCACGATCATAAGAAGGACCCGATCACGCAGAGTGATTATTTCGCGTTCTATGCGTTCTACAACAACATCCAGGAGCAGGTCCGCGGCCGGGACGACGCGATCTCGCTGAACCTGCGCGACCCGCTCGGCAGCGAGAAGCAGCGAAAGGCGGAGGCCTGGGACAAGCGTGTTGTGGAACTGCGTGCATCGATCCATCAGACCGAGTCGGCGTTTGCCAGGGCGGTCGGGTCTCAGTTCCAAGACAAGAAGGGTAAGCTCACGCCCATCGCGCCGACCAGCGAGAAGCAGCACCAGGCCTGGCGCTACCAAACCAAGGATCCCGGCCGGGACTGGTCCGTCCAGCAGTTTGATGACCGCGCCTGGCCCGAGGCGAAGGGCGGCTTCGGCTACGGCCTCAAGCGCCCGAACCTGCCCAACGCGTGGAACAGCGACAACATCTACCTCCGCCGGACCTTCCGCCTGACCGAGGGGCCGCAGCACCTGACGCTAAGTATCACCAGCAAGGACGCGACCGAGGTCTACATCAACGGCATCCGCGTCTATCAACGCAAGGCCGCGACCGGGCCGCGGTACCAGCAGGTCCAACTCCCGGCCGAAGCGCTCAACGCGCTGGTCGTCGGGTCCAACTCGCTGGCGGTCAAATCAAACAAGGGCACCGACGGCCTGTGGTTTGTCGATGTCGGACTGTTCGCGGGTGTCGTTGACCCGCTGATCGCCAAGCGCGCCGTGATCGACGCGAAGGGCGAGGAGCTCCTGGGCAAAGAAAAGCTGCACCAGTACAAGGTCAAACGCAGCGAGCTGGACAAGCTGCTGGCCGCGCCGGTCGCCCGGCCGTACCCCGCGATGGTGCTCAACGAGCGTGATCGCAGCCTGCCCAAGCAGCAGATCCACGAGCGTGGCAGCGCCAACGCGCTGGGCGAAGAGGTCCCCGCGCGGTTCCCGCTGGTGCTCGGCGGCGCGGCGCCCGATATCACCGAGTTGCCCGCGGGCATGAACGCGAACGGCCGACGGCTCGCGTTGGCCGACTGGCTGGCGAGCCCAGACAACCCGCTGACCGCGCGCGTCATGGTCAACCGCATCTGGCAGCACCAGTTCGGCCGGGGCGTCGTGCGGACGTCCAGCGACTTCGGCCGCCTCGGCGAATTGCCCACGCACCCCGAGCTGCTCGACTACCTCGCCGCGACGTTTATCGAACAGGGCTGGTCGATCAAAGAACTCAACAAGTTCATCATGACCAGCAAGGCCTACCAGATGTCCAGCTCGGCGCAGAAGGCCGGGCTCGAAAAGGATCCGACGAACAACCTGTTCTGGCGTTTCGATATGCGGCGGATGACGGCCGAGGAGTTCCGCGACTCGCTGCTGGCGGTCAACGGCTCGCTCAACCCCAAGCAGTTTGGCCCGAGCATCTACACCAAGATGCCCAAAGAGGTGCTCGCCACGGCGTCGCGTCCGGGCAGCGCTTGGGGCACGTCCTCCGAGGCCGAACGCGATCGACGGAGCGTGTACATCCACATCAAGCGGTCGCTGCGTGAGCCGTTGCTTGCGGCGTTGGACCAGGCGGAGACAGACACGCCTTGCCCCGTTCGTTTCGCAACGACGGTGCCTACGCAGTCACTGATCACGCTCAACAGCGAGGTGATGCAGGATGAGGCGATTGTGTTTGCCGAGCGTCTCCAGAAAGAGGCCGGCCCCGAGCTAGCGGACCAGGTACGCCTGGGCCTGAAGCTGGTGCTGACGCGTGAGCCCACCGACGAGGAAGTCGAATCGAACGTGGTATTTGTGCAAGACGTGATGAAAGAGCACGGCCTGGACGCAGACCGTGCATTGAAGCTGTTCTGTCTTGTAGCGTACAACCTGAACGAGTTTGTTTACCTCGACTAATCTAAGCCGCTTGCGGCTTCGCAGGGAGTTTCCCGATGGCTGATCAAAAACAACAAGCAGATTTCTGTGGCCGAACACGGCGTGAGTTTCTCTGGCAGACCGGCGGCGGTTTCGGCGCGGTCGCGCTGGCGAGCCTGCTCGGGCCTGAGTGGCTGAGCCAACAGGCCCAGGCCGCGGACGGCAGCGACTACAAGAACCCGCTTGCGCCCAAGGCCCCGCAACTGCCCGGCAAGGCCAAGAGCGTCATCTTCCTGTTCATGTATGGGGGCCCAAGCCATATCGACACCTTCGACTACAAGCCGAAGATGTACGGCATGGACGGCAAGACGATCGACGTGAAAACCTTCGGCCGAGCCGGGCACAAGAACCAGGGCCGGATCGTCGAGCCGCGCTGGAAATTCAAGCAGTACGGCCAGAGCGGCAAGTATGTGTCGGACCTGTTCCCCAACGTCGCGAAGCATGTGGACGATATCGCGTTTATCCACTCGATGTATGCGGACTCGCCGCTGCACGGCAGCGCACTGCTCATGATGAACTGCGGTCGGATCCTGTCCGGCTACCCGTCGCTGGGTTCGTGGGTCAACTACGGGCTGGGCACGGAGAACCAGAACCTGCCCGGTTATGTCGTGATGCTCGATGAGTCGGGCGGGCCGATCAGCGGCGCGAAGAACTGGACCAGTGGGTTCATGCCCGCGAGCTACCAAGGCTGCGTCGTGAACGCGACGGGCACGCCGATCCTTTCGTTGGATTCGCCCAAGGGTGTCAGCCGGGAGCTGCAGCGCGACATGATCGAGCACCTCAACGCGCAGAACGCGGCGCACGCGGCAAGCC
>JAHQVV010000172.1 GCA_019634195.1 Phycisphaeraceae bacterium
ACCCTGGACCCGGCTAAGAACGCCGTCTGGACGATTGACCTGCCCGGCAAGGGCAGCTCGACACCCTGCGTCTGGGGCGAGTATATCTTCATCACCTGCGACATCGCGGGCGAGGACGGCATCCTCTGCTATAACCTCGCCGGCGAAGAGCAATGGCGCAAGACACTCGGCAAGCAGCGCCCAGGCAAGCACCGCAACGCCAGCGGGTCAAACCCAACCCCGATTACCGATGGCGAGCGGGTCTTCGTCTACTACAAGTCCGGCACGGTCGCCGCGCTAAGCTTCGACGGCGAGGTCCAATGGCAGCTCAATCTTCAAGAGAAATACGGCAAGGACACCCTCTGGTGGGACCTGGGGACCTCGCCGGTCTTTGCCGGTGAGAACATCGTTATCGCGGTGATGCAGGCGGGCGAGTCTTACCTCGTCGCGCTGAATCACAAGACAGGTAAAGTCGCCTGGCGGACGCTGCGCACCTACAAACGCCCGACCGAATCTGACCAGGCCTACACCACCCCGATCGTCGCAGAGATCGATGGCGAGCAGCAGATTGTCACCTGGGGCGCCGACTACCTGACCGGACACTCGCTCAATGGCGAGTTGATCTGGACCTGCGGCGGGTTCAACCCCGAAGACGCAAAGATGTGGCGCGTCATCGCTTCACACGGCATCTCTGATGGACACGCGGTTGTGCCCTACGGCCGAGGCGACTTTGTCGCATTCGTCAAGCTAGGCGGCAAAGGCGACATCACCAAGACCGCCCACGTCGGGCTGGTCGGGCCGAAGGTCGGGTCGGACGTACCCTCGCCGATCGCGGTGGATGGCAAGGCGTACGTCCTCACAGATGTGAAGGGCAAGACCAACGGCCAGGTCATGTGCTACGACATCACCACCGGCAAGCCGCTTTGGGACGAGCCATTCAAGCTGCCCCGCGCCGCGGGCAGCTACTACAGCTCGCCGGTCAAAGCAGGCAACCTCTATTACTTCTCGCACGAAAGCGGCATCATCCACGCCGCCAAAGAAACGGCTGATGGCATGGAACTCGTCGCTACCAACGAAATGCCCGAACGCCAGATCGCGACGATCGTCCCGATCAACGACCACATCTTGCTACGGAGCGAGAGCAAGCTCTATTACTTTGAGTAGAGCTTGCGCGAGTTAGGACAAAAAATGCAAATAAAAAGCCCCGGGCTTTTATAAGCCCGGGGCTTTTTCAAGGAAAGATGGAGCCGGGGGGAGTCGAACCCCCGTCCCGATACAGTCGGCCCTGGGCTTCTACACGTATAGTCATTCATGAAGTCTCACCCGCGCATCGGAAAATGACAACCTTTGCGCGAGCCAGCCTGAGTGTTGTTTAACCCTTGGACGCTAAGGCGTCGCCCTCGGGCGAGTCTACTAGTCGTTCGTCCCGCAACAGCCGCAGACGAGCGGATGCGGGACGTTGCTACGTAATAAAATTACGCAGCGAGGCGGGCCGGCGCGAAGCCGATCCGACCAGCGATATCAGAAGATTCGTTGGCATTTGTGTTTTTGTGCGTGGTTTAACGAGGCCTACGCACACCTCGACGTGCAACCACAGGGCGTTCCCTGTCCGGTCGATACCAGTCGGCCCCGTTGTCAAAGAGCAGTACGACCTGAGCCGTAGATACCTGATTATACTCTGCGGCAAAGGGTGATGACGACTAAAATCCACCCTAAAATCTCCAGATTCACACCGCCCAAAAACAATTAGACATCGCTGCCATCGGGGGTATGCTTGCCCCATGGATGATTGGGAGAAGGGCTGAGATGGTGGGCTGGTTCTACATCAACGATGAGGTCGCGGCGCCGGTCAGGATGCTGGAGACCGACGAGCAGTCTGGGGTGATTACCGTCGAAGTCGCCTCCCGCTTCGTGCCCAACCGCACGATGCTCAGGGGCAAGACGATCATCGAATACAGGCACTGGCCCGATCGCCGCTTGGTGCGATGCCTCGGTGCAGAACGCGTGGGCAACGCACTCATGATCGAGGCGGTCGATGTCGGCCCGGCCAAGGACGAGTCAAACGGTAACCCCGACCCGCTCGGTGCCGCGGAGGACTGGCTCGCCATCAACGACAGGGCCTACTGCCGGGTCACTGGCCTAAGCGTCAGCGACCGGCGCGACAGCCACTGCCTCTTCCACGTCGGCCTGACCGATTGGCGCGACCTGCGCATCGGCGAAAACGCCCCCCTCGCAAGCATCGGCATCACCCTGCATGCGACCCATGACAATGACGGCTCGATCACCCCCCTGCTGCACTCGGCCCGCGAGTTGCCGCTGACGCTGTCGCCGCCGACGGTTGAGATCGTCCGCCTGCGTGAACGCCAACGCCTGGCCATCAACCCCATCGCCACCGACTGGGGCGATGACACGACCCTGGTCGTCGCGCGCGTTGATCTAGCTGCCCCGCTAGGCAAAGTCGCTCCGAGCCAAACCGTCATCGCACACGGGCACGCCTAGCCGCATCTCACGGATCGTCTTGAGCCGCTTCATGACCCGCCCCGCCACCTCCGCTGCCTTAGCAATCTCGGCGAGCGAGATGTCCAACACATCGTCTGCGAGTTGAGCATCGCCGACGCCCCCACACGTATCCGATCAGGTTCGATCGGTGGTAGCGCAATGTCTCGACAATGTCTTCAACACGGACGGCTATAGATGTCTCCAATGCTAAACTTCCCGAGCCCCGGCATATTGAAGAGCGAAATGCAGTAAAAGAGCTGGTTTTCTGAAATAAACCAGTTTAGGTAGGCTGTCGACTTTGAGGCCACCTGGCCCCAGGACGTTGCTTCTGGCGTAGATTTTTTATCATCAATACTAAACCTTGTATTAAGAAGGACAGACACCATGCCAATCCGATTTCGCTTCTTGCCGGCCACCGCCTTAGCACTGCTCGCCTTGCTGCTCGCGGCAGGCCCGTGCCTCGCCGAGAAGTACAACCCGGCAGTGCCCAAGCCGACACACAGCGAAGTGAAGTACGGCGAACACGAGCGGCACGTCATGGACGCCTGGCTCGCTAAGGGCGACACGCCGCGCCCCCTGGTATTCGTAATCCACGGCGGTGGCTGGACCGGCGGCTCCAAAGAGCTTGTACAGCGTTTCGTTGACGTGCCCGCGCTAGTCGATGTAGGCATCAGTGTTGTTGCGATCAACTACCGGCTGATCGATCAAAAAGCCAAGCCCCTCGATACCAAAAATATCGACCTGACGAAGAACCCACCTGTGCATGCCCCACTGCATGACGCGGCACGTGCGTTGCAGTTCGTCCGCAGCAAGGCCAAAGAATGGAACATCAACCCCGAGCGGATCGGCGCGGCCGGTGGCTCAGCCGGTGCGTGCTCCAGCCTCTGGCTCGCGTTCCACGACGACTTAGCAGACCTCGATAGCGACGACCCAATCGCGCGGCAGTCTACCCGGCTAACCTGCGTCGCGGTTAAAGGCGCACAGACCACCCTCGACCCGAAACAGATGAAGGCTTGGACACCCAACAGCCGCTACGGCGGCCACGCCTTTGGTCTGAACAATTTCAAGGACTTCCTCGCTCATCGTGACGATGTTTTGCCCTGGATCAAGCGTTACTCGCCCTATCACCAAGTCAGCAAAGACGACCCGCCGGTGTACTTGGCGTACTTCAGCAAGCCCGCGATCGGCGAGAAGCAGAAAGACCCGACCCATACCGCCAACTTCGGCGTCAAGCTCCAGGAACAACTCAAAGCCAAAGGCGTCCCCAGCCTGATGTATTACCCCGGCATTAAGACCGCGACATACAAAAGCACAACCGACTTCCTGATCGACCAGTTGAAGAGATAATGGGCCAATGCATTAAAGCCGGTTGAGCAAGTCTTTCACGGCAGCCTCAAGTTGCGCATCCTCGCCCGCGGTCTCCTGCTCCGGC
Organism: Phycisphaeraceae bacterium; assembly: GCA_019634195.1. GTDB lineage: Bacteria > Planctomycetota > Phycisphaerae > Phycisphaerales > Phycisphaeraceae > JAHQVV01. The sequence goes on from JAHQVV010000172.1 coordinate 3,911, forward strand.
GTCTGCGGGATCAATAGGTCCGGCACCGCGCCGTTGTTCTCCATGTCGTTCCCGTCAGGAAGGAACCAGCCGCGGAATGGCAGGCGGACCGTTGTGCCGTCCAGCAGCCGAGTCCTGCCCGTGCTGATGACGCCGCCGGCGGTCGTGTTGCCGACGAGTGTGCCGCGCTCAAGCGTCTTGAACGCGTGGCTGAAGATCTCCGCGTTGGAGAAGCTGTTCTCGTTGCAAAGAGCATTCACCGGCAGGTTATACCGCTGGATGAACAACCGAGGGATCGGGTAGCTGTTGGTCCGCTGCGGGTCGGCACCGCGCGGGACGGTGTACGCGTGTCGCTCGGTCATGATGGACGCGAGCAGTCGATCCGTTGTCCAGCCGCCGCCGTTGTCGCGCACGTCGATGACCAGCCCGTCCTTGCCCTCACAAGCGGCGTAAAGGTCGCGCTCATACTCGGCGAGCGACGACACATTCATCGATTCGATATGGATATAGCCGAGCCGGCCCTCTGACAACTCTGTAACGCGGGCCTTATTGGCCATCTGCCAGTTCTCGTAGCGAACATCGTCATAGGCGCTGTAGCTGATCGGCGTCAGCAGCAGGTGGAGTGTGGTAGGCTCATCCAAGCCCTCGGCCAGACGCGACACGGTGACCGCGGTCTCTCGGCCGATCCGCCCCACCAAGCGAGAGGCGATGGTGTCGGCCTGCTTGATTGGCTCGAAGTCAATCGCCGTGATTGTGTCGCCGACCACCAGCCGCATCGGCCCCATCGCCGCGGGCGTGTTCGGCTCGATTTCAACCACTTCGTACCCGCCGTCAACGCGTTTGTACTTCGCACCTAACCGGCCGTTGGGCTGGCTATTCGCCGCTTCTTGTTTCGGTGAGCGGATGCCCATATGCGAGGCGTTGAGCAGGCCCAAGTACCGGTTAGCGACGCCGTCGAACTCGCTAGGGCTCCAGGCACGGGACGCGAGCTGGGCGTACTTCTCAGTCACGCCCGGCCAATCGACGCCCTTGAACGAGCCATCGTAGAACATCATCGTCAGCGCACGCGACGCTTCGGCAAACCGCTGCCGCTGCACCGCTTTTCGATCGACGCGGATGCTGCCAGCCACATTCGCTTCACTGATCTCGCCGCTACCGATCGAGAGCGTGGCCGCCGTTTGGTTG
>JAHQVV010000173.1 GCA_019634195.1 Phycisphaeraceae bacterium
CGCTCTTGTCGGCGGATGGGATTGACCCCAAGTGTGTACCGGGCTTGGTCCGCCGGATGCGGACGCTGCTGAATGGGGCGATCGAGCGTGGCGGCTCAACCCTGCGGGACTATGTCGATGCCGAGAACCAACGCGGCAACCAGCAAAACCACCATCGTATCTACGGCCGGTCCGGCCAGCGATGCAAACGACCTGGCTGTGGTAGCACTATCCAGAGCGAGCAGGTTGCCGGGCGAACCACGGCCTGGTGCCCAGGGTGCCAGCGGTTGGACTGAATTGGCGCTCCTCCGGGAAATTGGATCAAGTTATCCCCGAAGCGCTGATCCAGTGGATGGCAGACGAGTGCCCATCGAGCCCACAACAGTGGTTTGCGAGGTTACTAAAGAGAGAAAGTATTACTTAATAGCTTCTCTCTCTAGTAAAGCGCTGGCGCTTTGGGGATAAAACGGCTATTGATCTATAAACGCATTATCAGTCACACCTTAGGGCCACAATCGACCCGCAATGAACTGACGGCTGGTTGACGGTGGCGCTTGCCCCGCGCCGGGGGCTGGCACGATTGGGCCCTTCCTGTCTAACTGGGTGGCGTCCGGCTGTTGCAAACGGGGTAGTCCTGTTCACCAGCCAGACATATAGAGCGCGCTTATGCACTTTTTATCCACGACGTTCGGGGGTTGCTTAAACAGGCTTTGTTCAGCGTTAAAACAGCCAACAGGACGCTCTGCGTCTCCCGCTACACGGCAAGGCTATCGATGCGTGCTAAGTACCGTCAGACCTGTTGTTGGATCTGCTCGTTGAGTTGCTGGACCTGGGCTGCATAAGTCGCGTCGGTTTCGGATCGGGCGTCGACGGTCTTGATCGAGTGCATGACGGTGGTGTGGTCTCGGCCGCCGAAGTACCCGCCGATCTCTTCGAGTGAGAAACGCGTGTTCTTGCGGGCCAGCCACATGCAGATCTGGCGCGGCTCGGTGATAGACTTGTGGCGGCGGCGCGACTGGAGGTCCTGCAGCTTGACGTTGTAGAAATTGGTCACGGCGTCGATGATCGCCTGCAACGTGACTTGATTGTTGCGCGGGGCCACTGGCTCGGCACCGAGCATCTCGCGGGCCAGGTCCATGCCGATGGGCAGGTTCTGCAGCTTGGCGTGGGCGATCAGGTTGGTGATTGCGCCTTCGAGTTCGCGGGCGTTGGTATCGACCCGGCTGGCGATGAGTTCGATCACCTCATCGGGGACCTCAACGCTACGGAGCTGTGCTTTTGCCTTGAGGATCGCGATACGGGTCTCGAAGCAGGGCTTGCCAACCTGTGCGACCAGGCCCCAGTTGAACCGGCTGATGAGGCGCTCCTCGAGCTTGGGGATCTCGTTGGGCGCGGCGTCGGAGCTGAGCACGATCTGTTTGTTGTGCTGGTACAGCTCGTTGAAGGTGTGGAAGAACTCTTCCTGGCTGCGCTCTTTGTCGGCCAAGAAGTGGATGTCGTCGATGACGAGCATGTCCACGTGTCGGTAGCGCTGGTGGAACTCGCTCATCTTGCCGCTGCGGACGCACTCGAAGAACTGGTTCATGAACGCGTCACAAGACACGTACAGGATCTGGTAGTCCGGGTTGGCGTTAAGGATCTTCTGGCAGATGGCTTGAAGCAGGTGCGTCTTGCCCAGGCCGACCCCGCCGTGGATGAACAGCGGGTTGTACGCGGTGCCCGGCTGGTCGGCGACGGCGACGGCCGCGGCGTAGGCCAGCCGGTTGTTGGGCCCGGAGATGAAGTTGTCAAACGAGTAGTCCGGCGAGAGGACCATCTGGTCGGCGTCGTAGTCGCCGACCATGTAATCAGGCAGCGGCCGGGGGACGGAGGTGCCGCTCGTAGACGTGGCGGCACCGACACCAACGGGCTGCTTGGCCGAGCGTGTAGACTCGCTGACGAACTTGACGCCGACCAGCGCACCGGTGGCGTGTTGCGCGGCCTCGTTGAACGGGTCCAGGCACTTGTTCTGCAGGTAGTTTTGTTGCACGTTGGTGGCGGTCTGGATCTCGAGCCAACCCGAGTCCATGCCGACGGGCTCGAGTTCCTCGAACCATTGTCGACAGATCGGCCCGTGGTTCTCACGGAGGTAATCCATCAGACGCTGCCACTGCGCGCTGTCCAATCGGGTCATCGCGGCCTCGAACATTGATCCACCATTTTTAACCGCAGGTCACACAAACAGTCGGTCGGGCTGGGGCTGCCACGGTTGACCTGAACGCTGACGGCATAGAAATCATTAACGCAACACTAAAGCTAACGCCTGCTGCACGGGTATGTCAATACAAGCTCTCCACATTTTTCAATTTGACAAACGTACTTGCAAAGCGCCACCGCTCACCAGGTAAAAAACAATGCGCCGCCTATTCCGCGTGTTCTTGGCCGTCAGCTTATAAACACGCAACCCCCAAGGGGCCGGCCTGTTTGTGGAACCGTCCGAGCGATGCCGCGCAATTTACGCTCGCCCGAGCGGATCGGCGATATCATCAAAAGCCATGTCATTACGCAGGAAAGTCATGGTGGTCTTGTTGATTGCGGCGGTGCTGCCGATGATCGCGGTGCGCGCGGTGCAGGCGGTGTCGGTTTTCCGCCTGCAGAGCCAGGTAGACCAGCAGATGCGCGAGCAGCTCAACGATCAGGCCCAAGAGGACATGCAGCGCACCGTCGAGGGCTACGCCCACTCGCTGGATCAGGTTGCTCGCCTGGGCTTGTCGCTCCTGAAGAACCAAGCCACCCAAGCCGAGTTCCGCCTGATTGGCCCGACACCGCGCGACCCCGTTCGGATCCCGAGCGTGCAGGAGCTAGCGGCGTATGAGCAGAGCGGCGACGGGCCGTACACAATCGAGCCGAGCATGCGCCACGCGGTCGTCACGGGCGATGGTGGGCGCAAGCCGCTCACGATCAGCTACGACACGCAGGTCTACCTGTCCTTCGAAGACCAGGTCAGCAACGCGTCTCAGCAGCAGCTGGACAAGCTCGCGAGCATGTCGCGCGTCTACCGCGAGATCAACGACCAGGTCGGTGAGACGATCCTTTGGCAGTACACCACGCTTGATTCGGGCATGCATTTTTCCTACCCCGCGAAGTCGGCGTTCCCCGAGGGCTACAACCCCAAACAGCAAGACTGGTACGAACGCGCGGTGAAGGCCCGGCGCGCAGTGACCAGCCCGCCTTATGTTGATGCGTCGACAGGCCAACTGGTGATTACCTTTGCCCAGCCTGTCTATGGCCGGGGCAGGACGCTGTCCGGTGTGACCGCGATCGATCTGCGTGTCAGCAAGTTGTTGGACCCTCAAGCGCTGAACACCAAGTGGGCCCAAGATGCGAATGTTATTGTTGTGGCCAGCTACCCGGCGCGTAACCGGCAGCTACCGCGCCCACGGCGCGACAGCGTGCGCGAGCGCACCGACCGCCGAGAACGGCCTGCCCGGCCCGGCGAAGCGCGCGGGCCGGGTGATCGAAACCCCGATGCGTTGCGTTTCGGGGACAACTCGGACCAGGTCGCCGACACCTCGTACCCCGCCGACGTCTACATCGTGGCGGACCTGATGCACGACCACCAGCAGCATCTGGATACGCAAGTGATCGAGACGGTGGACTTCGACAGCAAGCAAGTCCGCCAGGAGATCGCCGATGACATGGTCAACGGCAAGACAGATGTGCGGCGTGTTTTCATCGATGGGCAAGACCGCATGATCGCCTACGGCCAGGTCGGCAGCGGTGAGGAGGGCCGGCCCGTTTTCGCCATGATCATCGCACCGACGCGCACGATTCAGAAGCCGGCCGAGCAGGCGGTCAAGCAGATCAACGAGGACCTCACCGCGTCGCTGGTCAACACCGGCGGGATTTTGATCCTGCTGCTGCTGATCGTTTTTGCTTCCGCGTTCCTGATGTCGTTCCGTTTGACCCGGCCGATCCGTGAGCTGGCCGACGCGTCCAACCGTGTCGCGGGCGGCGACCTGGAAGCACAGGTTCAGGTCAATCGCAAGGACGAGCTTGGCCAGCTCGGCGACGCGTTCAACAAGATGGTGCCGGCCCTGCGCGACCGCATGAAGATCCGCGAGTCGCTGCATGTCGCGATGCAGGTCCAGCAGAGCCTGCTGCCGCAAGACTCGCCGAAGCTCGAGGGCCTGGATATCGCCGGCCACAGCGAGTACTGCGACGAGACCGGCGGGGACTACTACGATTTCATCGAGCTGGATCAGATCGGGCCCGAGGCTGTCGCCATCGCGGTCGGTGATGTCACGGGCCACGGTATCGCGGCGGCGCTGCTTATGGCGACCGGCCGAGCGCTCATCCGCAGCCACGCCAACACGACCGGCTCATTGGGCGAGGTCTTCACCGCGGTCAACCAACAGCTCTGCGACAGCGAGTTCACCGGCCGGTTCATGACCGTCATGTACCTCATCGTCGAGAACCCCGGGGAAACCAACGGCCCGATTCGGTTGCGCTACCTCTCGGCCGGGCATGACCCCGTCGTCGTCTACCGCCCCGCCGACAACACCTTCTTCGAGCTCGCCGGCCACGACATCCCTCTGGGTATCGATAGCGATTGGCAGTACAACCAGGAGACCTCCGACGCGCTACAGCTTGGTGACGTGATGGTCATCGGCACCGATGGCATTTGGGAATGCTTCAATACCGCCAATCAACAGTTCGGTAAAGACCGCATGCGCGAGACCATCCGCAACGCATCTCAAGGCAGCGCCGACGACATCGGCCAGGCGGTGAGTGAGGCCTGCAAACAATGGCGCGGCTCACGCGACCAGGACGACGACATCACGCTCGTCGTAGTGAAGCTTGTTTAATTGACCGTTCTTTAAAACACCGGCTTGACGTCTTCGTCCTTGGGCAGGATGACGATCATGCGCGGGTCGTCGCAGGGGGGCAGCGTGTCGCGGAGGTCGTTGGCTTGCTGCGTGGTGGACTCGGGGAAGTACTCTTGGAGCACGCTGGCCAGGATCGGGCCGGTCATCTCGCCGCGGAGGTTCAGCGGGAGGATCTCGAACTCGGGCAGCTTGTCGTTGTGGTACTCGTCGTACTCGTCTTGGAAGGTCGAGGCGTACCGTGTGGTATAGGGGTTGTGTTCTTCGGGCAGCGGTGTCAGCGAGCCGAGCATGAGTTGCAGCATGACAGCGATGGCGGGAACGGCCAATGCGAAGTGCCAAACTTGGTACCCCGGCTGTTTGTTGCCCTTCGATGATGGCGATGGTCTTCTTTTCATCGTGTCTCTTTCATCTCCGTGCCGCAGTTGCGGGCGGCACGCCCCGGTCAGGCCTCGACTACTGTAGCCAACTCTATTCGTCGGCCGCAATAGTCTTCATGCGGTTTTATCAAAATCGGTGAATCAGCAGGCCGCATTCTCTGAGTTAAGACCACTCTCGGCCTATAAAGTTTCGACTTTTAGCCTATTTTCTACAAAGAAATCATCTTTCTGTTGCTGAGCGTCGGTCATGCGGACTATGCTTTCTCGGGAATAAGACGCCTGCGTACTACGTTTGAATAACGGGCTTGCCTATTTATTCAGCATGTGCCCGGAAGGACCAACGCAATGATCGCGCCGGTATTACCAGAAAATGAAGAAGAACGCCTCGCGTCGCTGCATGCGCTTGAGCTTTTGGACAGTCCAAAGGAGCAACGGTTCGACCGGATCGTGTCGCTGACCAAGGCGGTGATGGGCGTTCCGATCGCGTACATCGCGCTCATCGATTCGGACCGGCAGTGGTTCAAATCCAAGGTCGGGATGTGCGACGTGGTGACCCAGACGTCTCGTGACGAGTCGTTTTGCGGCCACGCGATCCTGCAGGACACGCCCCTGGTGATTGAGGACGCGCTCAAGGACCCGCGTTTTTTTGACAACCCGATGGTGACCGGAGAGCCGTTCGTCCGCTTCTACGCCGGCCACCCGTTGCAGAGCCAGGCGGGCCACAACATCGCGACGCTGTGCGTGGTGGACAAGCAGCCGCGCACGTTCAGCGGAGACGACATGGACCGCTTCGCGCACCTGGCCGCGATGGCCGAGCGCGAGCTGAGCATGCTCGGCGTCATCGCGACGCAGCACGAGATGATCGAGACGCGCAACGCGCTGGTCGCCTCGCAGCAGGCGCTGGCGCGCGAGCTGTCCGAGGCGGCGGACTACGTCTACCAGTTTTTACCTGCGCGTGAGGTCGGCATCGACGAGCCGGTGCATATCGATTATCAGTTCATCGCCTCGTCACGCCTGGGCGGGGACCTGCTGGGCTACCACAGCATCGACGACGACCACCAGGCGTTCTGGCTGCTGGATGTGACGGGCCACGGCGTCGGCGCATCGCTGCTGTCGGTCTCGGCGGGCAACGCGATCCGTTCGGGCCAACTCAACGCCGACCCGCGCGACCCCGCCGCGCTGGTCGAAACGCTGAACAACGCGTTCCCCATGGACCGCAACAACGACAAGTTCTTCACCATCTGGTACGGCGTGTACCAGCGCTCAACGCGCACGCTTACGTACGCCGCCGCGGGCCACCACCCCGCGACGCTGATTGATGCGCAGGGCAATCGGCAGAGCCTGGGCGTGCCCGGCCTGATGATCGGTGTCATCCCCGATAACAAGTACCAGGCCCAATCGATCCGGGTCGAAGCGGGCAGCCGGCTGTACCTCTTCTCCGACGGCCTCTATGAAGTGCGTGGCGGCGAAAACGACAAACTCTTGGGCCTGGACGGCATCGGCGACCTCATCAAACAAGCGAACTGCGGCAACAGCTCTAAGACGCGGCTGGAACAGGTTGTCAGTTCGGTCCACGCGTACCGCGGCGGCGAAGCGTCGTTCGATGACGATGTCTCGTTGCTTGAAGTCGCGTTCGTGAAGTAAGGCTTACAGCCCCGCGAGAAACACCTTGATCCCGCCAAGGATCATTTGCACCGCGATGACAGTCAGCAGCAAGCCGGTCAGCCGTTCGGCCGCGACCATAAGCCGACGCCCCAGCAGCCGAAGGATCGTCGCCGCGAACAGCAGCACACTGGTCCCCAGTGCCCAGGCCAGTCCGACCCCAATCAGGCCTTCAACGAACCAGTTCTCCGAGGTGCCGTGGATCAGGATGACGGTGGCGATCGCGCTGGGCCCTGCGATCAACGGCGTCGCGATCGGGACGATCAACGGCTCGCCGCCGATCTTGTCCTCCCCCATCACCCCGCCCTTGCTCGGGAAGAGCATCCGTAAGGCGATCAGGAACAGCACGACCCCACCCGCCACGCTGAGGGAAGGCTGCTCCAGCCCGAGCAGGTTCATCAGCTTCGGCCCGGCAACGAGGAACAATAGCAGCAACCCCAACGCGATCAGGCTCTCGCGCAGGATGATGATCCGCCGGCGCTTCGGGGAAACTTCGTCCAGCATGCCCATCAGGACGGGCACATTGCCGAAAGGGTCCATGACCAGAAACAGCGTAATCGAGAGTGTCAGCCAATTCATGGGCCCGGTACGATACCACGATGCAAGATGACGACCGCCTGACCGTGATCGAAGAGAAACTCGCGCACCTTGAGAAGTATGTTGGCGACCTCGACGAGGTCCTCCGCGACCTGTCCAAGCGGCTGGATGTGCATGGCCAGGGCGTCACCGCGGTGCGCAAGATGCTTGAGGACCACCTCTCCGACGCGGGCGATCCCGGCGACGAGAAGCCGCCGCACTGGTAGGTCTCGCGGTGGCGGTCAGGGCACGAGGCTGGCGTCGTATTCCTGGTGCCACTTGAGGTCCCAAAGGCGTTCGATCTCCATGGACTCGGCATGGCCGTCCACGAAGCCGACGCTCTGGTTGCGGCCGTGCCGGTTGACGGTATAGCGTCGCATGTGCGGGCCCAAGGCGGGGGTGATGTTGTCGAAGCTGGCGGGTTTGGGGTTGTTGTGGTGCGGCCAGCCGTCGACCCAGATCGCGTCGAGGAAGATGGGCATCTCGGAGGCGTCTTTGACATTGGCGATGTAGTTGGGCCAGCGCTGGGGTTGTGAGCCGGGGCCGTAGCCGAAAGGCCTCTGTTGTTCGCCCTTGCTGGAGTAGAGGTAGCCGTTGATGCCGTAGCTGCCACCGTAGATCCCGCCGGTGGGGTTGTTGTTGTAGGCGTGGTACCAGGGTGTGGTGGAGGTGCCGAGCGTGCCGCCGCCGAGTGCCTGGACCTCGCTGTGGGAGCGGTCCTGCGGGGCGTCGGGGCAGAAGGCCTGGGTGTAGTAGCCGATGGGCACGCCGGCCGAGGTCTTGCGTGGGCTTTCGCCGACGTATTCGCGGATGGTGGCGTTCCAGAGGATGTCGCGCGTGGGGCTGCTGTATCGCATGAACTCGCCGTTGCGCTCGGCGGCGTAGTTGTAGTAGCCCTGTGCGAGGGTCCGCACGTTCGCCAGGCACTGGGTTACACGGGACTGTTTGCGTGCCGAGCCGAGCGCCGGCAGCAGGATCGCGATCAACAATGCGATGATCGAGATCACGACCAGCAATTCAATGAGTGTAAATGCTTTGCGCATGATGTGGGTGCTCCTTCTTTGACAGGGCGATGTTGCCGAGCCCGAGTGGGCTGAGGGTGACTTGAGCTTAAATTATATAAGCCAAATGCCTGCCAAACAAGAAAAACAATGGCGCATGTAACATGGCCGGCCCGTTTCCTGTCCGCTTATTGGCCCTCATAACCCGTCTTCCAAGAGAAACCGTGATGATCGAGTTGAAGTGTGACCGCCTGCTCGCTGGGCTGCTGACTTTGTTTGTGCTCGTATGCGCGGCGATTCTGCCTGTGGCGGGTACCATCGCACAAGACAAGAAGCCCAACGTCGTGCTGATCTCGATTGACGACCTCAACGACTGGATCGGCTGTTTGGGCGGGCACCCGCAGGCGAGGACGCCGAACATCGATGCGCTCGCCAAGCGCGGGGTGTTGTTCACCAACGCGCACTGCCAGTCGCCGGTATGTAACCCGTCGCGCGCGAGCATGATGAGTTCGTTGTACCCGGAGACGACGGGGATTTATTTCTTAAACCCCGATCTCGCTAAGGCACCGGCCGCGCAGCAGAACGTGCTGCTGCCCAGGCGTTTCGAGCAGGCGGGCTATCACTTCGCCGCGGCTGGCAAGCTGATGCATGGCGGGCAGAACCAGAAGTACCTTCCCAATTACGGTGGGAGTTTTGGTGGGATGGGTCCGCTTCCAAAGAAGAAGCTCACGAACTTTCCTGGCCACCCGCTGTGGGATTGGGGGCCGTACCCCGCGAAGGATGAGCAGACGCCGGACTACAAGATCGCGTCTTGGGGGATTGAGCAACTGCAGAAGGAACACGACAAGCCGTTGTTCCTCGGCACAGGTTTCTATCGTCCGCACGTGCCGCACTTCGCGCCGCAGAAATGGATCGATTTGTTCCCGATTGATGAGGTGCAGTTGCCGGTGACGGCCAAGGACGATCTCGACGACCTGTCTGAGTACGCGATCAACCTCACTCGGCTTAAGCATGTCGCCCCGACGCACAAATGGGTGGTGGAGAACAACGAGTGGAAGCCGTTGGTGCAGACGTACCTGGCGTGCGTCACGTTTGTGGATCATCAGGTGGGGCGCGTGCTCGATGCGCTGGACGATAGTGTGTATAAAGACAACACGTATGTTGTGCTGTACTCCGACCACGGCTTCGAGCTCGGCGAGAAAGAGCGCTGGGCCAAGCGCAGCCTGTGGGAGAACAGCACGAGCGTGCCGATGATCATCATGGGCCCGGGGATCGAGGGCGGGCGCGTGTGCCACAAACCCGTCGAGCTGATCGATATCTACCCGACACTGTTAGACCTGACCGGCCAGGACGCGGACCCCAAGCACGAGGGCCAGTCCTTGGTGCCGCTACTCAAAGACGTCAAGGCGGATTGGCCGCATCCGGCCCGCACGAGCTTCGGCCCGGGCAACGTCGCGATCAAGTCCGAGCACCACCGCTACATCCGCTATGCCGACGGCTCGGAAGAGTTTTACGATCACCAGACCGACCCGCATGAACTGCAGAACGTCATCGCGGACAAGGATTACACAGCCCGCATCGATGAGCACCGCAAGCACCTGCCCAACGACTACCACGCGATCCTCGGCACCGGCTCAACAGGCCACAAGGCTTTTGCGGCGAGCGAAGCGGCCAGTAAGACTCCTTGAAACAATGCGCTGGCTCGACGCCGCGATTGGTTCTTCGATTTCATCGGACTCGATATTGGAATAACCCTGGCTCCAATAAGCCAAGTGGGGTTGGCTGTTGGACCTCCTGCGACCGTTACTAGAGCACTTCCCATTGTTTGAGATGCGATTGGGCTAGTCGTTTGTGGATTGATCAAGGCCAGGGTAGTGAATCGCGTTAAGAATTGATTGGCCGAGACGCCTATGTTCGATGTAGTTAAACTTGAACAGATGAGCATATTGAAAATGATTAGGCCAGATACTGGTGGCTGCATGAGGACCGATGTCGAGGGCGACACCTCTTCTAATGAGCAGGCCACCCCTCAAGCTTGGCTCTGTTCGGGCCTGATCACTCACGGTATACAGTTATGGCACTCAAGTGCCAGTTTGTCTACACGCATGACGGCGATGCTCTGCCTAGTGCTTTTTGCAGGGAATTCTGTCGCCCTGACCCTTGGCCCATCACGGGAAGTCAATAAGCCGGAGAACGGCTTTATTGTGGTGGAAGCAGAATCGACTTCTGCAGCCGGGGACTGGTCGGTACATTCTTTTACCGAAGAAACGCCTGTCGGGAAAACGCTGCGAAAGGGCATGCTCTTCGACCCTCAGCGCAGCGAATTAAAGAGTGCAAAAAAAGAGCAAACCCTGTACTACTTTTTCAAAACAGACGAAGCCGCGAACTACCGCATCGCGATGTTCATGGGGCGCGATAAGTCTAAATATAATGCGCCGGACCTGGGCGGCGACTCTCGGGGCTGGGGCGATCTGAGGAACAACGACGTCTATGTGTCTGTCTTCGAGGCAAAAAGCGGCAAAGTGATTCAAGAGCCCACCCGGTTCTTTTTTGGGACATCCCATCGGCTGAACGACCGTATGATTTGGGGGAACCAGTTTGATCCAACGATGGGCGGGCCGGAGGGCTGGACCCAGGCTAAGCGTGCCCAGGTGCCACTACGAGCCAACACGGCTTACGGGCTCGCGGTCTCGGGTCGGGGTGATGGCGTGATCATCGATAAGATCACCATCCGGAGTGACAGGCACCTGAAAAGCACCCGCTCGCACCGGGCACCGAAAGGCAAGACTCTGCCCGCTCTGCCTGAACCGTCTGTCAAGGATGTCGATCTCAGTCAGCACCCTTCGATGGCGCGTTGGAGCAAAGCCGGTGTGCAAGGCGGCATCCCGAAGAATATGCGTGTTCGCGGAAAGATTGGGCCTGCCGATAACCTGCAAGAAGCGATCGACATCGTTCATAAAAGAGGCGGCGGCGTCCTGCTATTAAAGAAGGGTAGCTACCACGTCCGCGACCGGCCGATTCAGATGCGGAGCAAGGTCGTGGTCCGGGGTGAGGACAGGAAAGCCGTACGGATCGAATCCCGCATCACGAAGAAACAAGGCTCGAACACGATCCAGTTCGAAGACACCCAATACGCGGGGCTCGAAAACCTGACGATTAACTATGTCCCACCGGATGGCTCGAAGCCAAAGCACGACTTGTACCGCGGCACCATGCCCTCCGCAGACTATCGTGTGCATGGCGTTGTTATCACTGCGGGGTCTTCCAACAACTGGGTTCGCGGTTGCAACATCTTGAATACAGGCTGCGACCCGATTGTCATCGGGGGCAACAACAACACGATGACCAACAACTACATTGATGGTGCCTACCACAAAAATGGCGGGTCGGGATACTACAGGATTGCCCGCGGCATGGATAACCTGATTAAAGGCGAGACCATGAAAAACATCCGGCACTTCGGCATCCTTAACGGCAAAGCGGCCTACAACGTGGTCGTGGGCTGCTTCTTTGCCACCGATGTGAATTTCCATACCGGCGATTTAGGCTACAACCTAATCGAAGGGAACAGCATGCACCTGCCCAAACACCACAACTGGCAGCTTATTTCGACCGGCGGGCCGCCTTGGGGCCATATGCCCCCCGGCAACGGCAATATTGTTGTCAACAACCTTACGCGTCACGAGCGGTATAACAACTCTATTATTTCGATTAAAAACGTTGTTTACACTTTTGAGGGCTACGGCACACCGGTGGCGACAAATCTCAAGGTCCCCGAGGGCGGCCGGTTTTATGTCCCGGCTTGGCCTACACGGGAAGACAAAGGCAGGAGATAAGGATCGGGAATCTTTTCGAGGGCTTGTCCTATGGCTGCTTTGGGTTGTATGCACCACGGCAGCGACAGCTTTTTGGGGCCTGTTTATGGCTTTTCAGAGATTCTTAATGAAAACCTTACGCCCTGGCGTTAGGCTAATTAGTCTCGTTGAAGTAGTTGGGCCCTTCACTTCACTCGGAGGAAAGATGATGAATTCTTTGATACGGCTTTCTGCGGTTGCGTTGTTGTTCGCTTGTCCTGCGGTGGCGACGCCGGTGGCGGTCTACTACAGCGAGACGGGTTTCGGCGACACGGTCAGTCGGCTGAACGTCGGTAGTGATATCACGACCGCGACCGCCGACAACCTGGTCTCGATTCCCAACCAGGACCCGCGCGCGATCGCGATCGACCACACCAACCTCAAGGTCTACTACGCCAACGGCAACGCGATCTGGGGCGCCAACCTCGACGGCACGGGCCAAGGGCTCGTCACCGCGACCGTCGGCGGGGTGGGCGATATCGAGATCGACTCTGCCAACAGCAAGCTCTATTTCTCGACCGATAGCGGCACCGTTGCCGACCGCCGGATTATGAGCGTCAACACCAACGGCAGCGGGATCACCACGATCCATGACAGCACCACCCTCGGGGCCACCAACCCGCTTGACCCGACGATTACCACCAATGACATCGCCAACATCTCGCTGGACCTGGACAACGGCTTGCTTTACTGGACCGCAGACAACGGCGCGAACGGCGGGCGGATCGCGATGAACTCCTCGGCGCTGGCCGGCGGTACCGCGACCCAGCACTTTGTCGCCGCGGGGCGCAGCACCGCCATCAACAAGATGGACATCGACTTCGACACCGGCACCGTTTATTACACCGTCGGCAGCGATACCAATGAGGTCCGCTCGTCTACCATCGGTGGCGCAAGTGTGACCACCCTGTACGACTCGTCCGATGGCATCGGCAGACCCGCCGCGATCGCGCTGGACCCCGATTCCGACGACGTGTTCTTCTCCGTCGGCGGGACGATGTACCAGGGCAGCACCGACGGGCTGACCGCCCTCGAATTCAAGAGCATCAGCGGCAGCAGCCTGTTCAACATCGCCGACATCGAGGTGGCGGTTCCTGAGCCGGGCAGCGCTGCTTTGCTGGTTTTGGGCAGCCTGGCCATCATGCGACGACGGCAGCAATCACACTGATCGTGTTACCCCAGTGGGGTACGAAAACGACCGGCCTCGTTGGCAGGATGCCCCTAGGCCCATTTTTTCCTAAAGTTGATGTCAAGTTTTGGGCCCGTTCATCCGTCACATTTAGTGAACGATGTCCAAACCACCCATCAGCCGAGATGAAGGCCTCCGACTGCTGCTGAGCAGGCGCGGCGAGCTGATTGCCTATCTTTACTCGTATGTGCGTGACCTGCACATCGCCGAGGACCTGTTCCAGGATGTGACCCTGCGGATGGTGGACCGCCACGCGGAGATCCTGGACGCGGACAAGGCCTTCGCGTGGGCCCGCAGCGTCGCCAGGAACCGCGCGATCGACTGGCTGCGGAGCGAGAAGCACCGGCCCAGCCTGCTGGATGCGGACGCGCTCGAGCTCCTGGAGCGGGAGTGGGAGCACTCTCCTAAGCACGACACCAACGAGATGCTTGACGCTGTTTCTCATTGTGTCGGCCGGCTTACGCCCCGGGCCCGGCAGCTGGTTGAGATGCGTTTCAGGAACCAGATGACCGCCGGGGAGATCTCGGAGACCTCGGGCCGGAAGGTGCAGTCGGTATACGCCGCGTTCAGCCGGATCTACAGCACGCTGGGGGACTGCATCAAGCAGAAGCTGGCCGATCGGGGGCCACATCATGGCTGACCGCCCCACACCCGACGACGCGTTGCGCCGGCTTGAATGGGTCCAACGCTTTTATGACGAGAGCCTGTCGAACGACGAGCTGGCGCGGTTCAACGCGATGATCCACGAATCGCCCGAGCTCCGCCGTGTTTTTGTGGATTACAGCAAGCACTGCGCGGTCATGTTCGAGGCCTTGGGCGTGGCATCTTTGCAGCAGGCACCGCTCGATGACGTTGACCAGGTCATCGAGCCGGGCAAGGACGACCAGTGTGTCGTCACGCTCGCGACAGAGGTAGAGCACGACCGGCCCCTGACGATGCGAGAGATCACCTCCGCGGCCAGCTACCTCGCTCGGCATGCCTTGCTGCGCAAGCCGGTGATCCTTGGCGGTATCGCGGCGATGCTGGCCCTGGCCGTAACGCTTTTCTTTGTTTTCCAAGGCGGCTCGCCGACGCTGTTGCCGACCCAACCGATCGCGGGAGCCCCCGAGAGGCCCGATCCAGGCGCCCCCAACCCCGCCCGGGCGGTTGCCACCCTGACCGCCGAGCATGATGCGCGTTGGGCTTGGGCCGAACTCACTGTTGGCGACACGTTAAACGCCGGCCAGCGACTCACCCTCGCCGCCGGCTTCGCCGAGGTCACGACCTTGTCCGGGGCGGTCGCGATCCTCGAAGCGCCGGCCACCATCGAGTTGCTCGACAATCACAACGCGATCCGACTGCACGCCGGCAAGCTGCTAGGGAGCTGCCGATCCGATTCGAGCAAGGGTTTCTCTGTTCATACGCCCAACGCGCTGGTCGTTGATATCGGCACAGAATTTGGCGTAGAAGTAGACGAACAACGGCAGACATTTGCCCATGTTTATGTCGGTGAAGTCGAGGTCAGCTCCCTTGAAGGGAATGGCGCGGATACCGTCCGGCTCGTAACGGGTCAAACCGCGGTTGTACGGATCGACAACGTCACGGCGATCGTCGATTCAGCACCCCGGCGTTTTGTACGCGGTGTCCCCTTGTCCAACTACCAAGCCATGGTTCTGGCTGGTCGGCCGATGTGTTACTGGCGTGGGCCGATCGAGGACACGACGAGGCTGGTCATTGATCACGGCTGGCTCGGCGCACACGGCCAGGCCTCTGAGTCCCTGAAGAGCGACGCGATGGGTTTCGTGCCCGAGGACGCGAGTGGGTCGTTGCACTACGTCGATCCCGGATCGCCTGCATCTGTAACCGTCCCCTATCGTGAGGCTTTCGAGCTTACGAAGGACTACACCATCTCCCTGTGGTGTTGGATCGAGCCAAGCCACCAAGACGTGATGAGGATCGTTTCGACCCGGGTCGAGAGCGGCGGGATCGGGCTTGGGGTCAACGGCCGAGGCGATCGGGCTAGTGGTGGGATGCCGGCCAGTGCGCCGATTCTTTCCATCTTTCAAGAACACGACATCATCGCAACACGCGCCATGCCCACGAACCGTTGGTCGCACCTGGTCGTCACCGTAGACGGGTCACGGAACACCCGTATGTTCATCGACGGCGAGGAGACGCAGGTGAAAATCATGCCTGGTGGCGGTGCTATCGAGCGTGACGACAAGACGGACAATCAGCCACTCATGATCGGCCGCAACCCTTACACCGAGCGTGGTGTCCAAGCCTGGGAAGGCCGGCTCGATGAGCTGGCGATCTACAACCGCGTATTGTCGCCCGAAGAGATCAAACAACACTTCGATGCTATTCACAGCCCGTAACGGACGGGTCTTTAGGGATTCATGATCCCGATTTATTACTCCTTTCCCCCCTATGGAGAATTATCATGAAACGTGTCCTTTTTTCTACCGCCTCTGCCTTAATGATCGTTGGTGCCGGCTCGGCTTCGGCCGCGGTTATCAGCTTCTCGGCTGCAGACTTCACCAACGTCAACCAGGTTTCGACCAATGGCGCGCTCGTCGAAGCGGTCAACCTTGGCCAGGGTAGCGCCGGTGACGTCAATAACTTCGTCCCAACAAGTGCTGTTGTTCTTAACGGCGTAACGTTTGCCAGTGACCCAGGCAACGGTACCGGCCAATTTGTTGTAGACGGAGGGGTGGCAACACTGAACACGTTCCGCTCTGGAGCGAGTAACGATGCATTTAATGCTAATGCATTCCCAGGCTCGAGCCCTATCGCCGGCCTGTCGGATGCTGACGGCAACGCTCTTTTTGATTCGCTCGAGTTTGGAGGAGGGGCTGGTAACTCAACCGCAAGACTAACCGACCTCATCATCGGGACAGAGTATGAAGTCCAAATCTTGCTCTCGAATGAGAGTACCAATTCTGATAATACTTACAGCGTCGGATACGCAGAAACATTCGATGGTGCGGCGGTGTTCTCTGTGACAGATATCTCAACCCTTACTCCCACGATCGTCACTGGAACGTTCACCGCCGATGCTACCACCCAAGATATCCACATTGCTCGTTTAGGAACAGGTGGTGCGGCAAACATCGAAGCCGGTGCGTTCCAACTCCGCGTCGTCCCCGAGCCGGGCTCGCTGGCGCTGCTGGGCCTCGGTGGCCTGGCGATGTTGCGTCGTCGGCGTGGTTGATTTTTCTTGATCTGTTTATAGAAACAGAGATTTCTTTTTAGAGTTCCGTGCCCGTAATGGGTGCGGCGCTTATTCCAGAACCACATCTTCCCTATGGCAGGACAAGCTCATGCGTTACCGAGCCTTTACCCTCATTGAACTACTCGTCGTCATCTCGATCATCGCCCTGCTGATCGCGATCCTCCTGCCCGCGCTGGGCTCGGCCCGACGGACCGCCCGCGCGAGCAACTGCCTGAGTAATCAACGGCAGGTCGGCATCGCGATGCATGCGCACGCCGTTGATAACGGGGACCTCCTTCCGATACCCGTTGATTTCGTAGCCGCCGATGCCAA
>JAHQVV010000174.1 GCA_019634195.1 Phycisphaeraceae bacterium
AGCACATGGTAGGCCGCATAGGTGTTCAGCCCCTACGGCCGAAAACCGGCCCTGACCGCCTCCTGTCGTCGTTTCAAAGAGCAATACCGCTGTATAGAGTTTACAAAAACCTCTGAAAATACCAAGGATTTCGCCCAAATTTGCCTTGCCTGCCTTACCTCACCGTCAAAGTCATCACTGGTAAATGCCGAACAAAGCGGTGCTATGCGGCGCGTTTGATCGGCTTCTCTTCAGGCTTGTTGCGTTGCACGATCGTCTTCATCGCGCGGTCGTAGGCACGCTTCATCTCGTCCTTGACCAGGCCCAGGTACTGGTTGGTCGTGTCGGGCGAGCTGTGGCCAAGCAGGGCTTGGACGTGACGTACGTCCGCGCCGCCACGGAGGAGGTGGACCGCGAAGGTGTGGCGGAGCAGGTGCGGGTTGACGTGCTTACCGGTGGGCGTGGACAGCCGTTTGAAAAGGATCGAAAGGTAGTTGCTATCGAGCCGTCGCGGTGCGCGGGGTGGCTCGGCGGTGAACATCGCCTCACCGGAAGCGGGGTAGGGACTGCGCGTGTCGAGATAGTCCGCGATCGCCCGTATCGCAGCGGGCGCGATCGGAACGATGCGGTCTTTGCCGCCCTTGCCGTGGACAAGCAGTTGCTGGCGATTAACGAATAGGTCACCGACATTGAGGGCGACGACTTCGGAGCGGCGTAGGCCACAGGCGTACATAACGGTCAAGATGGCTTTATTGCGCGGCGACTTGCTTGCAGCGATGAGCTTGCAGACCTCGTCGATCGACAGGGCGGTAGGGGGGAGGCGGTAAGGACGCTTGGGTATTTCGATCTGGTCCAGCCAATCGAGGTTTGAAGGCTTTGAACTGTGGCTCTGATGCCACTGCAGGAATCCCCGGACCGTCGCGAGATAGGTGCGCCGCGTGGAGACGCTCAGCTCGTCATCGATCAGGTGATCGTGGTACTGCTGGACGTGAGTGAGCTGGACCTCGGCCGGGACATCAACCGGGTAGAAGGTCTCAGTCAGATACGTGATGAACTGATCGATGCGCTCCTCATAGCAACGAACAGTCTTGGTTGAACGGCCGCTCGCCCGGAGTGATTCGATGTATTGGTCGCGTTGTTGCCGCAGGTTCATGCTAGAAGGCCCTCTTTTCGGGCGGGGTGAGACGTGTGATAGATGCGGGCCAGGGACTGCTCATCGATTTGAGCGTACTTCGCGGTGGTACGCAGGCTGCTGTGGCCGAGCAGCTCGGCGACGACCTTGAGGTTCATGCCTTTCACACCCGAGTCCAGCAGGCGGGTGGCAAAGGTCCGACGCAGCGAGTGCGGGCTGATTTGCTTGGTGATGCCCGCACGATCGGCCAGTCGTTTGACGGCCCCGTAGATCTGGTCGGTGTTGCGTGGGACGCCTTTGTCCGTCAGCAGTGGGGCGGTAGGGAGGAGATTAGGCTGGTCCGATGTGGATCGTCTGGAAGCCAGGTAGCTGGCGAGGTGCTTCTTGGTGGCCGGATCGATAAAGACCAGGCGGTGTTTGTTGCCCTTGGCCTGGCGGATGACGATTTCGCGTTGGAATAGTGATATGTCTCGAACTTCAAGCGCGGCGACTTCGCCCGCACGCAGACCAGACAAGAGCATCAGCCGAACGGCGATGTGCTGCCAGCCACCCTTATCTAACGCCACATCAAGCAAAGCGTTGGCTTCATTCAGCGTCAGGATGTCCTGTCGCAGACGCTTGGGCTGCAGCGGGTAGTCGAGCCAGTCCAGCACGGCCGATGGGACGAGGGCCTGCTCGATGCAGTGTTTGTAGAACGATCGTAGCACGGCGATGTAGAGTGATCGTCGACCGGCGGACAAGGGCTTGCCACGCGGCCCCTGCAGTAGATGGATTTGAAACGAGCCGATGTCGATGCGATCAATAGTAGCGAGATTGCTTTTTTGAGCATCGAGCCAGGCCAGGAAGTCATCGAGTACCCGGCGGTAGGTCTTGATTGTGCTTGTGGAATAGCCGCGCCGTGTGATGGAGGCCAGGTACTGCTCGATGTGGTGTTGGTTGGACTCGTGTGACACGGCAGCATCCCCACAAAAGGTGTGAAGGATTACTGTCGGCCGGATGAAGCGGGCAATGCAATGGCAGTCCCAACGGCCCGCTGGCGGCCGCTCTGCCGCGTCCGATACCACTGGCTACACATAAGCCACACCTCCGGCCATGCACCACCTCATTTCTGATCGAGCCCCCTGCCCCGGATTTGCCTCTGCTTTGCGGCGCCATTGGTGCCCGAGAACATCTATTGATCTGACTTCTGTTGGATGAATCAAAATTTTCTTGCACGACTTAAGGGGTCGAACTGGGACGACTTAGGACGATTGATCGACCCGTTCGTAGACTAGTTGAAATTCGTAAATCTATTAATAAAAGTGATTTACAAATCTCTTAAGTCGTCCCGCATTTCCTTTGGGAGCATGGATTCATAGGCTCAAAATCGGCCTTTTTGATTCGTCAGAGCCGTTTTTGCTTAGGAGTGCCTGCTTTCTTGCACGACTTAAGCACCGATACGGATCGTTTCGCAGGAATGTTGTAGTGTGCCATGGTGTTTGCTGGTGTCTTACTCCGGTGTTGTTGAGCTAAACAAAATTCTCAGTTCCCGCACCCTCCACAACCAACCCCATCTCATGCCGCGGCCAAACTTCCGTGGTCGGTAGGAATAAAAGATCTCGTTTTTGGGGGTGGTTCATGGCGGCTGTGCCGTTTTTGCTGCTTGGCGTGCCCACGAATCCGCGTCCTGCCTCTTTTGTGTGTTGGGCTTTCTAACGAATAAAACACACTTCGCCTCGCTCTTGTTCCTTGGCGCGAAACATGTTGTCGGGTACAACGGTTTAGCCTTATCCCCGGAGTCAATAATTTCCGGGGGAGTCTTTCAAGCATCATCCAGGGGAACCGCTGAGGGGTTCCGGGCTTGAAACAAACACACCGCCTGTATTAACCGCCACCATCGCGGTCATGCTGTTTACTTGCCTCAAGATAATTTCTCTCAGGAGTTACACCGTGACAAAGCAACTTCCTACTCCCGATGCCAAGCGTTCACCACTGCGGTGGTCGTTGCAGGGCCTGCTCGCAGTTTCGGCCATCGGGCTTGGTGTCGCCGGCGTGATGACGCAGATCGACCAGGGCAATCCGGTTGAGGCGCAGGTGCAAGAGCCGGCCCAGCGGGAAGAGAAGATCGGTGCGAACACCTACTACGCGATCCAGCGGCTGCGATCCGAGTTGAAGCTGACCCATCGAGATCTAGTCTCGGCAGGATGCGACACTGCTGTGACGCATGAGGCGTTAACCAGCCTGCTGGGCTGGTACGAGGTGAACAAGTCGTCGCTGTATGAGGCCCGGAATGAACTACTGGCGGCCCGTAAGGCGCTATATGAAGCAAGCCCAACCACAGCAGGTGGCAAGCCAACCGATCTGATCCCGTACGTTCAAGCGGTGGCAGAGGCGCAGCAAGTGTTAGAGCAGGTCAAAGCTCAAGCTATCGGCCAAGCCGAATTAGGTTTCACCGAAACTCAGCGTCAGCGGCTGGCCGCGGCTCGGACCAACACCGACATCACCGGCAGCCTCCGTTATATCCACAGCCTCAGCAAGGCGCAGAAGCGGCGGATCACCGAGGCGCAGTCCAAGCGTTCCACCTCGGATGCGGTGCTGTCTACCGCTGGCTTGAGTTATTCGCAGCAGCAAGACCTAGCCGCGATGCGGAGGGATACCGACCAGCGCAGTCTGCAAGTGGCGGCTGGCGAGGCGACGGCGCTGCCGGTGCCCGCGTCGATCCAGGCAGAAATAGCGGCGGCGGAAGAGTAATGACATCCGATCACACTGCAGGCTTTTATATCTCAGCGATACAACGAAACAATACCCGTCATTCTTTTGAAGACAAAGGCGACCCCTATGTACCAGGCTCATGATCGTGACCCCGTTTCCTCTTGCTCTCAACGGTATGCATTTTCAGGCAACCATAAGGATTCGAATATTGTGGCATTTTGTGTCGGACGTGTTCGGCATGCCCTAAAGCAGCGTCGGGTCGCTCAGCCGGTCCTGATGGCAGTGCTGTTATTGCTGGGCCTTCAGCTCTCGTTGCAAACGAGCTTTGCGGATGATGGCACGGAGTATATTGACGAAGAAGTCGATATGGGATCCGGGACCAAGCACATCTGCGTGAGTTTTGAGAAGGGCAACGGCATTTCTTCGTGCAAGTGCCCTTGCACCCAGTGCGATCAGATCACGGCGGGCGAGTCATCCTCTCCCCGATCGGAACTGGCCGACAACCCGATTATGCTCAAGAGCGGCGGGATTGTCGAAGCGGTTGAGGACATTCGTATCGCCAGCAACAGCTTCACCTTCACGCACAAGCGCGAGTTCTATCACCTCAGCGATTTCTGGCTCGAGATCGGTGTACGCCAGGGCCATGCCTGGACCAACGCGTTGAATTCGCAGATGCTGATGGAGACGAGCGATCCGGATCGTCTAAACCTGATCCTGGATGTGTCGAGCATTCGTGTGTTTGAGCGTGACGGTACGTCGGATTGGTTTGATGGGCCGGATGATTCCTACACCCGGATCTATCACAACACGACCGAGGACCGCTACGAGATCATCAACGATGAGAGCGGCGAGGTCCTCTATTTTGAGGACCTGGACGGCACTGATGGTGGCACGGCCCTTGATGTATTCTTTATGACCGACCGCATGAATTTTTACGGTCAACAGCGGTTGCATTACGAGTACTGGGATTTCAATGCAAGCCCACCTGCCGAGATCACTCTGCCGGTGACCACGTCGATTGACCCCTATCTCAAGCGTGTTTCCATCCAGCGATATGAGAGCTCTGCCTGGGTCACCGACCGGGTGATTGACTTCGTTTACCTCAGCCTTGGTAGCGACGATTACCTCAAGGAAATCCGTGTCTGGGCGGGTGATGGGACCGATCCAAGTGACTATGTGGCGCAGTGGGTCCGGTACACTTATTATGGCGAGTCGGGGTTGTCGGCAAGCGGCGATACGGGGTTCTTTGATGACACCAACCGCAGCCTGATCATGGTCGAAAACTACACCGCCGGGACCGGCCAGGCACCGACGCCTGACACGGTAACCGACGCGATGGACCCTGCTGATTTCGTGGGCAACAAGGTCACGATGTACCGCTATGACGACTCGACGGTCCAGGGCGGGACGATGTCGGTGTTCGAGGCGGACGCGACCGAGCGGCTGGTCGAGAAGCAGCTTGCCGATGCGACGTTCAATCCCGGCAGCAACAAGACCGAGTATGAGGCCCTTGTTGAGATCTTGCGTTCAAGCGACAGCACCATGCTTGATGGACAATCGATCATCGACTACGCCAGCCGTACTTTCAAGTACCACATTTTTTCGGCGAACGCGACGAGCGCCCAAACGGTTTTTGTTCCAGCCGGTGAGAACCTGGTCACGACCTACGGTGGTACCGCTCGGAATTTTTATGTCAGACCCGATACGCGCACGGAATACCGCGTCGCTAGCGAAACCGTCAACACCGCTGAGGGCGGTGTGCGACGGGATTACTACTACATAGAGCTGAATGACACGGTCGTCGATCCCGGCCCCGATGTGGTGCGGTTCCTGACCATCGAGGACAAGGTGGATGCCACAGATAACGGGGTCTATCGCAAGGTTTACGGGCTCAACGAGCAGGGCATCCTGCTGCGTGAGGCGACGATCCTCGATCCGGCTGGAACACCTCAGTATTGGTGTACTTCATACATCGTGGGGACCAGCGGACGCGGGATGAATAAGGCCATCGAACACCGCCCCCCCTCGGCCCACACAAAGGTCGACACGGCCGCCGAGCTACGAAAGTTCCTAGACCCAACGGGCAACAGCGGGGCGAATGAAACAGATACGCTCAACGGCACAACCGAGGGCGGCCGCGTCCAGATCACGGACTACACCAACGGCACATCAAGCTACACGGTTACTTCGGGTGTCAAAGACCTGGCGACTGGTAACACCCATTGGCTGGGCTACCAGCACTACGTGGAGTATGGCACGAACAACAAGCGATTTTATCTAGACGAGATCTTTATCGAGCCAGACTTCGGAACCACGACCCAGCCGACCCCGGCCAACACCACCGACACCAGGGCGGTGCAGTATGGCTACACCTTCCATGACTCCAACCAGGAGCAGATCGAGACACGGACGGTCACCGCGCCTGTGGTCACGACAAGTGAGAACGGTTCTGGCACAGCCACGGAGACAAAAGAATATTTCGATGAATCGGGTCGCTTACGTTGGGTGATCGACGGGGAGAAGAACGTTACCTACATCGCGCACGACAAAGTGAGTGGCCAGCGCGCGCTCGTGATTCGTGATATCGATACCGGCAGCCTGCCCAGCGAAGTAACCTCCACGACCGATCACTGGGAGAGCTGGTCCGGTGGCGTGCCCACGGGTTTCACCACCGGCAGCGACAGCAAGCTCAACCTCATCAACACCACCGTTTACGACGGCTTTACCCGCCCCCGGAAGCTGACGGATGCGGAGGGCCTTGTGTCTTACATCGCTTACCTGGGCAATGAGACTCGCGTCTACCCGGCGTGGGACGGCACAACGAATAAGCCCTTGCTTCCGATCATTGTGAGCGAGACAGACGACGCGGGCCGTTCGGTCGAGAGCTTCGCGCTCGACCCCTCTGGTGTGACCGTTGTCATCTCCGGGGGTGAACCGACAGGGGCGGATACGGGCGTGACACAGGCTGACTATGTCTCGTGGGCGAAGGCCAGCTACAACGACTTCTTCCAGCTGGAGCACACCGACCGCTACTACAACATCCCTTCGTCTGGCGACGGCACGGCCGGGTCCAACTACTACCGCGACCGCTACACCTACGACGACGAGGGACGACTCGAGTATTCGATCAAGCACGTGAGCGGCACGACGGCGGCCAGCGCTGTCGAGCAGGTGACCAAGGTCGAGTACGATCGACTAAGCAGGGCCGTGCGTGTCTTTTCGGGCGTGAGCGACACCAGCCACAACGCGGACACGGGTGGCGATCCGACCGACTTCCCACTCATCGCACTGACCTACTACGACGAGGCCACCCCCGGAAGTGCCGCGCCTGCAGACAACCCGGAAACACAATCGGGGGTGGGCGACTCCCTAGTGACCAGCCGGATCGGTTTCTATAAATTTGACGCCGCAGAGACGCGGGATGTCGACGAGGACTACTACCTCCAGTCCGTCTACCACCGCAACTGGCGTCAGCAGCTTCGTGGTCTGGAAATTCAAGCGAAGAACGGCGCAAGTGCCGAGGCGTCGCAGACGCCACAGACGGTCATCGACGTGGACAACCTGGGCCGGGCGATCGCCTCGGCGACGTACGACGCCGCGTTGACCTGGTCAACGGTCACCGGGGACGTGGACTATGCCGCTTCAATCACAGCAGATCGCCGGACCCTGAGTCAAGGTTATTACGACCTGCTGGGCCAGAGCTACCGCACTGAGTCATTCGAAGTCGTGGCCTCGACGGGGGTAACCACCAACAAGATCGTCTCCGACCGATACTTCGACCGTAACGGCCTGCTCGTCGCGGGCACGTCTTCCGGCTCCGGCGGCTTTGAGGTCGCGTATGACGGTGCCCTGCGCCAGTTCCAATCACGGTCCGTCATCGAGCTCGAAGGCAGCTACACCTCCGGGTCATACAATTATCAAGCACCCATCCCTGTTCCGGGGCTTGGCACCGGCACGATTGCGGGCTCCGGGGGTGATGACAACGTGCTGACGATCAGCCATCGCGTGCTCAACGCGATCGGCCAGGTCGAAGAATCGATCACTTTGGAGGCCGACCACGACGATACCGATGGCTTGGACTTGACGGGTAAGGATGATTTCGTCCAGTCGGCCGCACACTACT
>JAHQVV010000175.1 GCA_019634195.1 Phycisphaeraceae bacterium
GACGGTCTTCTCGAAGGGCGGAGCCCCAACCAGGTCTACCGGTCGCCAAATAAGGCGGCGATGCCGATCCTGCTCAAGAACCACCGGCTCAGCGACGACCTGGCCTTCCGCTTCTCCGACCCCAACTGGCCACACTACCCGCTCAAGCCCGGCACCTACGCGAACTGGCTGGCGGACGCGTCGGGCGACGTCGTCAACCTCTTCATCGATTTTGAGACCTTCGGCGAGCACCAGTGGGAGCAAAGCGGCATCTTTGATTTCCTCGAGCACCTGCCCGACGCGGTCCTCGCGAATGGCGCTAAGTTCCTTACGCCGAGCCAGGCCATCGAACGCTACGACCCGGTCGACACCTACGACGTCAAGCAGGTCACCAGCTGGGCCGACTCGGAACGCGACATCAGCGCCTGGCAGGGCAACGCGATGCAGTCGGCCGCGCTCAACGACTTGTACACCATTGAGCAGCAGATCAAGTCCACACACAACGCGGCGCTGATCCACGATTGGCAGGCGCTCTCGACCAGCGACCACTTCTACTACATGTGCACCAAGTACTACGCGGACGCCGATGTCCACGCGTACTTCAACCCGTACGAGTCGCCCTACGACGCATACATCAACTTTATGAACGTGCTGGACAACCTTAAAGGGCGGCTTGAGGCGGTGGTGTCATAGCGCATCAAACGCGCTGCTGATCAGCTTCGCGTGGCCGCAGTAGATGCATTTTTTGTGCCGGGCGTTCATCGGGCGCTCGCAGCGGCTGCACTTGGAGACGGTTTTCGTGGCCTTGCCGTCCTCTTTGCCGTCCATCAGGTCGAGCATCTTCACCCGCTCCATCAGGTCTTCTTCGGTGAGCTTGGTCTTGTCCTGCAGCAGCGACCACATGGCCATGCAGATCAGCGAGAGCCGGTCGACACGGTCCTCGAGGTAGCGCAGGTCGCTGGCGTCAGCGGCACCGGATGGGGTGCTGGACGTCGTAGGTCTGGAAGATGAATCCATGCCGAAGGTGTAGGGGTTGATCATGTCCGGAATCTCCGATGGATGAAAAGTGACCGGGAGGGCGGGGCTCCTGCCGAGCCGCGAGCCACGATTGATTCCGGCTCGGCAGGAGCCCCGCCCTCCCAGATATCAGATCACTTCATTGGCCCGCGGGAACGAGCCGAGGGTGATCAGTTGCAGGCAGTGCTTCCTGGCTTCTGCGGTGGCTTGCTTAAACGCGTCGTCTTCCTGGTGGGCCATGAGGTCCACGAAGAAGGTGTACTCCCAGTTGACGCGTTGACTGGGTCGTTTGTCGATGTGCGTGAGGTTGAGGCCGAAGTCGTTGAAGACGTTGAGCACCTCGGTCAGCGCGCCGGGCTTGTGCTCGGTGGTGAACATCAGCGCGGTCTTGTCGTCGCCCGTCGGCTTGGTCGTTTGTTGACCGATGACGTAGAAACGCGTCGTGTTGTTCGCGTTGTCCTCGATGTTCTCGAACTGGAGGTGGAGGTTGTGGAGCTTGGCGGCCAGCGAGGACGCGATCGCCGCGCTGCCCTCTTCGGCGGCGGCCATCTCCGCGGCGCGCGAGGTCGATGCCGTTGCGATGCGCTCGATATTAGGGAACTGGGCTGAGAG
This sequence comes from Phycisphaeraceae bacterium, assembly GCA_019634195.1. Taxonomy (GTDB): domain Bacteria; phylum Planctomycetota; class Phycisphaerae; order Phycisphaerales; family Phycisphaeraceae; genus JAHQVV01. The sequence continues at coordinate 1,609 of JAHQVV010000175.1, forward strand.
CCAGTTTCGGCACTGCGCGAGTGCTTGCGGGTGCGAGTAGATGCGCTTGATCTTCGGTGCGTCGCAGTTGGCCATCAGGTTGTGGTGGATCGCGATGAGCACCTCGGCGCAGACCTTGGCTTTGGTGTCGGCCAGCGCGTCGAGCGAGGCGGCAACCGAGCCCTCGGTCGAGTTCTCGATCGGGATCAGGCCGTAGTCGCAGTCGCTTCGGTCGACGGCGTTGAAGATCAGCGGGATGTCCGCCAGCTTGTCGTACTCGACAGACTGACCGAACTTCGCGGTCGCGGCGGCGTGCGAGAACGACCCGGGCGGGCCGAGGTACCCGATGCGCAGCGGGCGTTCGATGGCGAAGCTGCCGGACATGAGCTCGCGGTAGATCGCGTCGATGCACTTGTCGGGCAGCGGGCCCTGGTTGTAGCCGCGGACCTGTTCGAGCACGCGCTTCTCGCGGTCGGGCACATAGATCGGGGTGTTGCCCGCCCGCTTGACCTTGCCGACGTCCACGACGACCTTGGCCCGCTCGTTGAGCAGCTTGATGAGCTGCTGGTCGAGCTCATCGATCTTCGCACGAAGCGGTGCAAGGGCCTGCTCATCGCTGGGCGCGGGTTCGGGTTGGCCGGGTGTATCACTCACGGCGGCATTGTAACGGCGAGTGCGGCGGATCGGCGATAATGCCAAGGGCCAGCCGGCCGTCCTGCTGGTACCCCGATGAGAGGCCCATGGCAACCACCCAATCCTTCGAGCAATGGTTTCAAAACGCAGACGACGCGTTGCCCACGCTGACCATGACCGCGCGGTGGGTCGTGTTCGGCATTGGCGTCGCGTTGTGGCTGGCGGGCGGGAAGCTCCTCAAAGCCGCGGTGATGCTCGGCGGGCTGATGCTTGGCATGATCGTCGGCGCGGTGAGCATCGCCTTTGTCGACTCCCCCGGTGTCGCGATCGGTTTTATGGCGGGCCTGGGCCTGCTCGGCGTGCTGGGGGCCTGGCTGATGTTCCGGGCCTGGGTCGCGTTCGCCGCAGCGATCATGTTCGCGATTGCCGCCCCGGCCGGCGTCATCGTCTGGCAAGGCGTCCCCGCGCAGCAGCTCAGCGACGACACCGAGCAAGCAACCGCGCAGGTCCAGCAGCGCTACGACGAGCTGTCGAGCCAACTCAACGATGAAACGAAGCTGCAGGTCGAACAACTCATCCGGCAAGGCGATACCGAGGCCTTGACCAAGGCCGACACCTTGCTGGCCGGTCAAGGCGAAAAGGCCTGGACCACCGCGAAGGCCGCCGTGTTCCGCAACCTTGAGGACGTCAAGGCCTGGTGGAACGACAGCGCGACCAACGTGCAGAAAAACATCGGCCTGGCGATGCTCATCGGGGCGGGGATTGGCTTCCTGTTCGGTTTCATCGCACCGACATACGCCGCATCGATCCAGTCGGCGCTTGTGGGGGCGGTCCTCATTGTCATCCCCGGGCGGGAGCTCATCGCGAGCTATCTGCCTGCTGTAGCGGAGTTTGTGCCCACAACGGCTCGTGGAACCCTGATTACGCTCGGTCTGATAACGGTCCTTGGGGCCGCTTTGCAATGGACGCTCTATCTGCGCCGTGACGATAAGTCGTGATAGCCAACGTTCGTTGTGCGCGATTGCGCACCCCGTTGGATCACACGCAGGAGCCACACCATGCTGAGCACCCTCGCCCAAGCCGAACCCGTTGTTGCGGAAGAACCCGCCCAGACGATCAACATCTGGGACTCGGCCCACCACGTCTTCCAGACGAGTGTCGATATCTTCTCACGCGGCGACACCCTGGCCAGCCCCAGCGAGCTCATCCCCGAGCTCGCTCAACTCGGCCAGCTCTGGGCCATCGTCTTCGTCGTCGTTGGGCTCGTCTGCCTGCTCAAGGGCTATACCTTCCACAAGATCATGACGGTTGCTCTGCTGGTCGTCCTTGGTGCAGGCCTTGGCTACTGGATGGGCTTGGAGATCCAGGGGCCACCCTTTGTTGTCGCCGGTTGCGTGTCGGTGCTGCTTGCCGTGATGGCGTTTCCCTTGATGAAGTATGCGGTGGCGGTGCTGGGCGGATTGTCCGGTGCCTTCATCGGGTCGAACCTCTGGGCCGGGCTCGGCCGTGTCCTCGACAAGTCCGCGGCCCAGCGCGTCGAGACGCAGGGCCAGGAAGCCGCGGCGGGCGACATGATCGTCCGCGCCGCCGAGGCGATGCCCGCCGATGCTTACTGGGCAGGCGCGTTAGTCGGCCTGATCGTCTGTGGGCTCGCCGCCTTCGCGCTCTCAAAAATCACCATCCACCTGTTCACCACGGTCAGCGGCTCGACCATCGCGGTCTTCGGCGTCATCGCCCTGCTGCTGTCGATCGACACGTTCCGCGACACCGTCGCCACCGAACTGACCCGCAGCCCGCTGATCATCCCGCTGCTTGTCTTTGTGCCCGCGGCCATCGGGTTCCTCATGCAGGAAAAAGCCTCCGGCGCCTGGGGTGGCAATGGCGACCAAGCCGCGGCAACCTGATAAGCGAAAACATCTCAACGTTTAAGAACGGCTTGCACCTCCCGATGGTGCCGGCCGTTTTTACTTGGCTTGATAGTCGCAGAGCGTGGCACCCGTGATCATTCTGCGGCGTCTGCCGGCACGAGTGTTTGGGTAACCGCGTTAACCGTTGGGCCAGCGACCGTGTAGATCACCTTGCCCTCGCCGCGATGCGGGATGCTTGCGCTGGCTTTGCCTTCAGCATCAATCGGAGCAACGGTGTAGCTCCCACCTTGTTGCCACAGGCATAGCCGAGCGCCTTGTTCGCCTCGCAATGCGGTGTGTATTTCAACGCCGACCTGTTCCAGCCCATCAATAAGAAAGCCAGAAACGGAAGCGACACTCGGCTTAGGATCAACCGGCGCCTTGGCGCGGAACCCCAGCGTCGGGTCGCCCAGCAGGCTCAACTCGCACTGGCACCAGTGGTATCCCTCGGTCTTCACCGCGTGCTCGGCCATCTCCCGCTTCATCTGCGTGAAGGCTTCGCCGACGGTGCGGTAGGTCCCGTCTTCACGTGGCGAAAGCCCGTTGATCCAGAACCGCGTCATCGACTCGGTCGTGCCATCCAGCTTGCCCTTCTCGACCATTAACCTGAAATCAACGCGCGGGTTGTGAAAAATCGGGACCCCCTCGCGTGACGGCGCAACGACCGCGACCGCGCCCTTCTTCGGCGTCCGCAGCATCGTCTCGACAATGGTTGGGTCGCCCTTCGCGTCGTACATCCCGGTGAAGCACGACACCGTGGTCATGACCAGGTACGCGTCTTCATTGCTTAGCTGTTCAACGACCCTTCTGTCGGCCTTGGTGTGGCCCCCGTCGTCTTCGAGGACCCAGAACCCGGGCATGCCGTGGCCGTGCATGTGCATCTTGCCGGCGAGCTTCTCGTTGATCCGGTCACGCCAATGGTCTGTTTTCAGCGAATAGTCGCCGGGGTTGTCGGTATCCCACGACGTCTCGGTGTGGAAGAAGCGGTAAGCATGACCGCCTTCCCAGGCCTTGGACAGGTAGTCATCCCAGCTCCTGCGAACTTTGGGTTCTGAGCCATCGACCGTGTTGGTGTAGATAATCCGGCTGGCGAAATCGCCCTGGGGGTAGCGTGTCTCGTAGGCGATGATTTTGTCGGTGTAGGCCGCGACGTCTTCGGCGGTTCGCACCGGGATGCGGCCCAGCGACGCGCCGCCGGGGTGGGTGTACGCAACGGCATCCATGTCATTGTGCCACTCGCCGTAGACGCCGTCGTCGTTCGCGTCCCAGTCTTTGTCCCCGGGGCTGGTGTAGTACAGGTCCGTGGGGATGTCGCGGTAGCCCATCTGTCGGTGAGGCGTGTCGCGGTCGGGCACGAGGCCGGTGCCTTTGGGGCCGCTGTCGCCGCCGAGGATGATATACCGGGTCTTGCGCTTCTCGATGTGCTCAAGGACGCAGGACCGGATCTTCGCCTGGGTATCAACGCCCTCGTAGCCCGCGGTGATGGCCTGCACCGTCACAATCTTTGTCCGCAGGCCGATACTGGTCTTGAACGTTGCGAAGGGCTGCCACGCCTCCTCAAGCGATTCATCGGTGATCAGCAACACCGTCGGCTCGTCTTGCGGCGCGGCATCGGCCATCGCCGGATTCAGGCACAACGAGAGCAGAACAAGCAGTGCTGTGAATATCGTCATTACATTTGGCATCTGCCGATCCCCATCATTGATAATTGGCAAGTCTGGCTTCATTCCGCGGAAGCCTGCACAAAGCCGTACGACGCAAGGAATGATACGGCCTGCTCCATCGTGAGTTCGTAGTAATCCGGAGCCCCCTTCTTTGGCTTACGAAATGTACTGTGATTAAAGAACCCGTGGCCCGCCCCGTCGTACTCGACGAGCTTACAGGTCACCTTCAGTTGATCGCAACGCTTACCGAATGCGCGGATCGAGCCGATCTTCACAACATTATCAGCGCCGCCGTGGAAAATAATCGATGGCGGCTGGTCCTTGTGGGCGTGGTGCAGTGGCGAGATGATCAAGGGATCGTCGCCGGGGACTTTCTTCGCGCCATAGCCCTTCTTGGGCGAGGTGTCGATCACGGGGTTGAAGAGCAGCATCAGGTTCGGGACGCTGCTGACGGCTTGATCCTCTGCTTTAGCATCAAAGCCCTTGAGTACTCCCGTGCAAGCCGCGACGTGCCCGCCCGCCGAACCGCCGCCTGCGGCGATACGGTCCGGGTCGATGCCCATCGACTTGGCGTTGGCACGGAGGTAACGGACCGCGCTCTTGCCGTCCTCCACACAGGCCAGAGGGCTTGTTCCGTGCTTTCCTTTAATGCGATACTCGGCGGAAACCGCGACCATCCCCAACGATGCGAGTTCGCGACAGTGGGGATAAAACTGCTGTGGCGTGCCACCGACCCAGCCGCCACCAAAGAAGAACACCGCTACAGGGCGTTGATCATCAGCGGACCACCCTTCGGGCTTGAAGACGTGCAGCCGCAACTCGACCGGTTGACCCTTTGCGTCTTCCGTGGTCTTGTAGACAAGCGGCTCGGCTTGGGTGGGCTCCTCGGCTGCTGCCGTCAGGGCAGGCAGAGCCGTGAAGAGGGCGCACAGGCTCAGGACCATGATCTGAAGCTGCTGGCGGATGGGTTGGGTCTGCATCGATACGGCCTGCTGTAGTAGTTTCGTGAAATCCGGCGTCAGGATAACCAGTATCCGATACTACGAATACTAGACGATGATGGATATGATGCTGATGCACCCCGCACACGGAGCCAGCCCCATGGCACAACGACGCAAAGACGCCCACCCCCTGCTTAGACTCCTGGCCGCCGTATTGGTGGGTATTCTCGCCATCCCGGCGGTTGCGCAGGACGACAACCGAGGCCAGGGCTCGGGGGATCAGCGAGGCGGCGATCGGGACCGCCGGGGTGGGGAGGGTTCGTCTCAGTGGGAGATCCCCGACGACGCGACCAGCGAGAACAACCGCATGCTCAAGCGGATCTTGCAGCGCTACCCGGATGCAGACACAGATAAGGATGGCAAGCTCGACGCGACCGAGACCCGCGCGTTTATCAAGAAGCAGCGCGAACGCTGGCGCGAACGCGGCAACTGGCGGCGCAACCGCATCGAACCGACTTTCGACGACGTGAAGTACGGGCCGGAAGATAAACAACACTTCGACCTCTACCGGGCCGATACCGAAGGCCCCGCGCCACTGGTTGTCTTCTTCCACGGCGGGCAGTTCATCACCGGGGACGAACGGAGCACCCGCCCGTTCGATATCCAGGCCCTGCTTGCCGCAGGCATCTCGGTCGCGTCGGTCGACTACCGGGAAACAAACGAGGCCCCCTTCCCCGGCCCGTTCGACGATGCGCAAATGGCGATCCAGTTCATCCGCTTCTATGCCGAGCAGCTCCACATCGACCCCGCACGCATCGCGGGTCTGGGTGATGAAGCCGGGGGGAACCTTGCGTTATACCTCGCGCTGCATGACGACCTGTTCGACCAGAAGACGCGCGACAAACTCGTCAACGGAACAATCGAAGACCCTCGCGAAGCGTTGCCCGATGGCCCGATCCGGTTGCCTGGAAAGGAGTCTGAGGAGCAGGCGGCGCCCAAGGAAGCCGAAAGTCCACAAGACCCCGACGATCCCGCTCCGGGGCAAGAACTGGAGCAGGAGCAAAAAGAGGCTGAAGAAGAAGTTGAATCACTGGATGACATCGTGCTTGAAGAGCGGATCCCATGGGATGCCGAGGCGATCAGGGCGGCGTCGACCACACTCCAGGCCGCGGTTGCGCTCCACCCGATCGCGACGTTTGACCCGCGCGACTGGGAGAAGCACAGCCTGCCGATGAACGACCACGAGCGTCTGATGACCAAGTACCTGGACGTCCGTTACCTCGATCCGCTCAACGACCCGACGATTATCCAACTGGTTGAGCAGGTCTCGCCCCTGGCGTTGATTTCAGCGGGCGACCCGCCTGTGCTGCTGCTGAGCCAGTACGAGGAC
>JAHQVV010000176.1 GCA_019634195.1 Phycisphaeraceae bacterium
ATCACAGTACTTTGGCTTGTGTACCGGAAATTACAACAATGAATCGATCATGGGGGGTGTATCGTCCGTCCGCGTGGTGACGCGGCGGCTGCGTCGTGCTGTTGATCGGAGGAGTGCCGTCGCGTCGGTGGCCATAGAATGGTGTCTTCTTTCACTTATTACTTCGGGAGCTACACAGGGCAGACGTCATCGTTGATCAGTACGCGTTCGCGTGGGACCTTAAGAGCAACTCGGGCGTGGTCACGATCCGGGGCGAGGGCGGGGAGCAGGTGACGCGGCCGGTGAGTAACGCCGGGGAGTTGCTTGTGCTGAAGGAACTGCTTGAATCGCCTCGCGTCGTGCTGCGGGACAACAACCTGCTGGTGACCGGGTTCGCGGACCTGGTCGAATAGCCGCTACGTCAACACGTACGGGCGAGTCGTTTGTTGTGTTGCATCGTATGAAGCCTATTTACTTGCTTGTCGTTTTCAGCCTGCTGTGCACAGCGTGTACAAGCAACCGCGCTGCGACCGACACAAAGCCCGGCGTCTTTGAAGTCGTCCCGGACACTGATGTTCGGTGGTAAAAGCTTAACCCGGCTCGTGGCGAGGCGAGCCCGCAGGCCGGGACGCTCTGGGGGATCGAAAAGGCGGAGTGCCGACGGGTTCGCTCGCGAAGTTTATGGACGGGTTCTCGTCGCCACCCTACCTGCATTACGCGACGTCCTGGCCGCCATCGGGTGTGCTACAATTCACGCAGGAAATGACGCTCTAGATGGAATAAAATGCGATATTGCTGCGTAATCCATTCGCCAGAGGGCGTCTTTACTAGGTAGACCATGACCCCGCCGGTTCGGCCGGCCACAAGGAATTTTTCAGATGAAAACCTTTTTTGCAATCTTCACCTGCATGCTGTTGACCCTGCCGACGTTCGCTGATGATCAGGCGATTTGCCCGATCATGATCGACACGGAGATCGATAAGGAAGAATCGGTCGAGTACAAGGGCAAAACGATCTACATGTGCTGCGGCGCGTGTGTCCGTGCGTGGGAAGCGAACCCGGACTACTACGCCGTTGCCGCCGCATCGGTGAAGGGCGACAAGCCGTTGCTCCCGCAGTTAGACGGTGTGGAACTGCCGAAGGTCGAGCTGATGGCGCAGCGCTACTGCCCGGTGCTTGAGACGGCGATCATCGCGCCGCAGAGCCCGTCGATCGATTACAAAGGCAAGAAGATCTACTTCTTCAAGAAGAGCTACATCCGCCGGTGGAATAAGGACCCGGAAGGCAACTTCGAGAAGGCCCGCAAGGCCGGCCTGCTGCCGCAGTACGACAAGTAGGAAGCGGCCAGGGACAAGACGCGTAAACGAAAGCCCCGCATCTGAGTGCGGGGTTTTTCTATTAGGGCTGCGAATTTTCATTTTTTGAGGTCAGCGGCCGATTGGATCGGCGTGGGCTGAGTCGCCTACAATGTGGACCGATGAAGATCGATCTCTCCAGCATGGTTCTCGACAACGCTGCAGCCGCTGGTGGCAGTGGCGGGCTTGAGTTTATCAAGCGTAAGAAGCCCGACTGGCTTCGTGCGAAGCTGCCTAGTGGGCCGGGGTTTAAAGAGACGCGCAATCTCGTTGACAAGTACAAGCTGCACACGGTCTGTGAGTCGGCGAAGTGCCCGAACCTCGGCGAGTGCTGGGAGCGCGGAACGGCGACGATGATGATCCTCGGCGATGTCTGCACGCGGGCCTGCGGGTTTTGCCACCTCAAGACCGGCAAGCCCCCTGAATATGATCTGGATGAGCCGAGGCGCGTCGGCGAAGCCGCGGCGATCATGAACCTCAAGCACCTGGTGATCACCAGCGTGAACCGTGACGAGCTGCCCGACGGCGGGGCGGAGATCTGGGCGGAGACGATCCGCGAGATTAGGCGTCAATCACCGGGAACGCAGGTCGAGGTGTTGATCCCCGACTTCTGTGGGGATTGGGATGCGCTGCAGATCGTGCTGGATGAGCGGCCGGAGATCTTGAACCACAACATGGAGTCGGTGAAGCGGCTGTACAAAGTGGTTCGCCCGCAAGCGATTTATGAGCGGTCGATCGAGTTACTACGTCGCGGCAAGGCGCAGGGCCTGACGGTCAAGACCGGCATCATGGTTGGCATCGGTGAGCGTGAGGAGGAGATCGAGGAGCTGATGCAGGACGTGACCGAGGGGACGCGGGTCGTGGGTGTGAGTCGTGATGAGCCGGCGACGAACCGCGATGCGTTTGAAGTCCCTGACCCGTACCGGATGGTGCCGGCGGATCAGGCGGTGCATACGAGTGGGTCGCTGCACGACAACGTCGGGCTGGATAAGCCGGGCATCGACCACAAGCTGCGGCGGGGCGGCGAGCTGGTGGATCACGCGAACCCGTATTGGGACCATCACGCCCCGCGGAAGCCGGACAACTTCGGCGGACGCATTGAAACCGTGTCGTACCCCAACGCCACTTATCCCGGCGTGCACGCGTCGTGCGATATCCTGACGATCGGGCAGTACCTGCAGCCAACGCGGAACCACCTGCCGATCTCGCACTGGGTCACGCCGGCCCAGTTCGTGCAGTACAAGCAGTTGGCCGAGTCGATCGGCTTCCGCCACTGCGAGTCGGGCCCGCTGGTGCGTTCGTCGTATCACGCGGACGACCAGGTGCTGAAGATGAAAGAGTCGCCCGCCGGCTCCTGATCCGTTTGTTTTATAAGCCTTTGCTGCTTATCCACTGGTTCATTTGAGCTATTGCGGGCGCTTGCCTTGTTTGGCATGATGCGGTTCGTGCGTGTTACTGCTCCGGTCACAATTCATTCAAAGGTTCTGCCATGTCCAAGGCCTGTCTTGTCGTGTTGTTGTCTGCTTGCTTGTCCCTGTGTTTTGTTTTGCCGGTAGTCGCGGGGCCTGAGGAGAGTGAGCTTGGCGGGTTGGCTGAGCCATTGAAGAAGCAGGTCTCGGTGGATCTGATTGGCACGCCTTTATCCCGGGCACTGGAGACGATCGGCCGGGAGATCGATTTGAACCTGGTGATCTCCCCGCAATTCACGGGTGCTTTGGAGGGAAGCCTGATCAACCTCAACATCGACAACCTGCCGGCTAGCAAGGCGTTGAACCTCATCGGGATCGCAACCGAGAGCGACTGGTTCGTCCGCGAGGGCGTCGTGCTTGTCGCGCCCAAAGATTACGTCCGCTCGCTGCGAGTCGAGACGCGAGTCTACGATATCCGCGAGTTGCTGGAGTCGGTTCCCAACTATGTCGGCCCCGACCTCAGCATCAACGGCACGCTCTCCAACACCAGCAGCGGCGGCAGCTCTGCCAACCAGTCCGAGTCCTATGGCCAGGGCGGACTCTTTGGTGACGACAGCGGCAAGCAAGACATCGGCGAAGACACGCCTACGCGACAGGAGCTCGTGGACCAGATCGTCGAGTTGGTCATCTCAACGGTCGGCGAGCCGAACCACTGGATCGATGAGAACTCAACGCTCACCGAACTGAACGGGAATATGATCGTGAAGACCACGCCAGAGGATCACGAAGCGATCGGCAAGCTGCTGACTCAACTCAGCGCGTCGCGTGGCCGGATGATTATTTCCGAGGGCCAGTTCTTTGTCGTCCCGCGTCAGTTGATGGAAGAACTCGATGGCAAATTGATCCTTAATCCAGGTGAGTACAGCAAGCTGATCAAGAAGCTCGCGCGGGGCGAGACAAACAATGTCCGCCGGATCTCGTCGGGCCGGACGGTCTGCTTCAACGGCCAGCGAGTCTACGTCTATGCCGGCGGCGACAAGACGCTGGTTAGTGACATCGAGCCGGTCCCGGATACGTCGAGCGTGGACCCGACGCTGAGCGTCGCGCGTAACGGCGCGGTCCTCGACATCAAGCCGACGATCACGCTGGACAACAAGCACATCTCGGTCGCGCTGCGGACCGAAGCGATCGAGCGGGCCGAGCAGGCCACGACCGCGATCCCTGTCGGCATGGCCCGCAACCGGTCGCACGGGATCAGCGGCTCGGGCAAGGTCGAGGGCACCGCCGAGGGTGCAGGTCCGGACGGCAAGGACGCGGACGTCGATGGCAAGGCCCACATCAGTGGGTCGATCCATGGCCCGCAAGACCGTGAGATCACCGGCAACGCGGACATCGGTCTGATCGAGCAGGATATCCTTACCCTCCGCAGCAACGTCCGCGTGCCCGATGGCGGCGGCGTCGTGCTGTCGGGGATCACTAACCAGTTCGAAAACGTGGATGCGGATCAGTTGGAGGTGGTATTCGTGCTCCGTATGCGGGTCGTGAAATGATCCGCGGCTGCTGAGTTGGCGATAGCTTTGCCAGCCGATCCCGGTTCGGATACACTATTTGGCTCGATACGCCGCCCGGCTGTCGGCCCGATGTGGGCCACAGACCCAGGCCCCCGCACCGTCGGCGGGGGATACCGGGCAGTACACCATCCGCCGAAACACCCGGCACGGAGACGACCATGGCAGACAGCACCCCCGTCCTCTACGAAGCGCTCTTCCTGATGAGCCAGACCGCTCTGGCCAGCGACACCGAAGGCACGATCGGCCACGTCAAGGAGATGCTCGACCGGGCTGAGGCGGAGACCCTCGACCTGCGTCAGTGGGACGAGCGAAAGCTCGCCTACCCGGTCGAAGGGCAGAAGCGCGGCACGTTCCTGATCTCTTACTTCAGGGCCCGCCCGACCCAGATCGCCAACATCGAGCGCGACTGCAACCTGTCTGAGCAGGTGCTGCGTGTGATGTTCGTGCGCGGCGACCACATGGGTGAGATCGAGCTGAACCTCGCGCTGGAAGGCAAGAGCTTCGCCGAGGAAGAGAACAAGAAGGAAGAGGCCAAGCGCGAAGCGGAAGCCGCAGAGAAGGCCGAGAAGCAGGAAGCCGCTGCGGCCGCCGCTACGGAGTAGGCCCGCCCTCTGCTGAATAGACGTAACAACCTGATTTTTTATTGAACACCTAGCCACCGAGTCAATCATGCCGAGCTTCAACAAAGTCATCCTGATGGGCAACTTCACGCGTGACCCCGAGCTGCGCTTCCTGCCGAACAACACGGCGGTGTGCGACATGGGGCTCGCGGTCAACGACCGTTACCAGAACAAGGCCACGGGCCAGTGGGAAGACCGCCCGAACTTCGTCGATTGCACCGCCTTTGGCCGGACCGCTGAGAACATCAGCAAGTTCTTCGCCAAGGGCCGGCCGATCTTCATCGAAGGCAAGCTCCGCTTTGAGCAATGGGAAGACCGCCAGTCCGGCCAGAAACGCAGCAAGCTGAAGGTCGTCGTCGATACTTGGCAGTTCGTTGATTCCAAGGACAGCGCCGGCGCAGGCGGTGACCAGGGCGGCGGCGGGCAGCCCAGCGGCGGCTACGGCAACCGTCAGCAGGCCGAGGCGTCCGGCGGTGGCTGGGACAACGGCGGTGGTGGCGGCCACGAAGCGGTCGACGAAGACGATATCCCGTTCTAAAACAAATCCAATCGCTGGTGTACGCCGGTGCGTGTTGCGCCGGGCCGACGCCTAACTTTTTAAAAGGACAGCCCTATGAAACAGATCGAACTATTGTTGCTGGAGACGGTCGACAACCTCGGCATCGTTGGCGATGTCGTCAAGGTCAAGCCCGGTTACGCCCGCAACTACCTGCTGCCCCATGGCCTAGCCGAGGCACCGACCGAAGAGAAGATCCAGGAACTCTCGGCCCGCCGGGCTGAGGTCGAGGCCGAGCTCAAGAAGCTGCGCGGCGAGCAGGAAACACTCATCGAGAAGCTGGAGTCCGTCGAGCTGACGCTCGAGCGCAGCGCGAACGAGTCGGGCCTGCTCTTCGGTGGCGTGTCGCAGCACGATATTGCCGAGGCGCTGCAGGCCGAGGGCTTCGCGGTCGAAGACCGCCACGTCCGTATCGGCGAGAAGATCAACCGCTTGGACACCTATGACATCCCGATCCAGTTGGCCAAGGACCTCAAGTGCGAGGTCAAGCTCTGGGTCGTCAGCGACAAGCCGTTGGAAGCCGAAGAAGAAGCCGCCGAGGGCGGCGACGAAGAAGGCGGCGAAGCCGTCGAGGCGGAAGCTGCTGAAGCCGCCGCTGAGTAAGCCAGGCCACCACAATCAAGCACGATCAACCCCCGCCTTTTGGTGGGGTTGTTTTTCAGCGGTGATGGATTCGTACAGCGGTGGGAGGCCGGGCAAGGACGGGCAGGGCTTGCGGGCCGTCACACGGAAACCATTTGTTGCAAGCCATGGCTCGTAGTCGTAGATCGGGTGCAAGGCACAGATTCGTAGCAGCCAACCCGCTAGATTGACGGGGCGGTAGTAGGCGGTGCGCAGCAGCCGAGTGAGAGGATTTGTTGATGTGCCCTTGGGCGTGAAGTCCGCGATGACGATGTGCCCGCCTGGCTTAACGAAGCCGCAGAGGTGTGCGAGCACGCCTTGCACGGTCGCGGCATCGAAGACGTTGAGGAAGAAGTGCGCGACCACCAGGTCGTAGTCCGGCGGGGCGGAGATGGTTTGGACCGGGCTCGGCACGATCGTGAAGCCATCGGCGGCTTCGCTTAGCCGCGCATGCAGGCGCGACGCCATGGCGGGGCAGGGCTCGACACAGGTCACCTCGGCCCCGCGCCGGCAGGCCTCGGCGATTTCATTGCCACACCCGGCGCCGGCGTAGAGCACACGGCTGCCGTGCTGAATGTAGTCCTGATGAATCTGCTTGGCCCGATCGATCGCGCCCAGTGAGTACGCCGACGCCAACGCGTCGTACGCCCATGCGACATAACGGTAGGACGGGGCGTGTGCGGTGCGCTGGTTCATTGGCACCAAGGGTACCCTGCCTGCCGTCGCCTGTAATGCGCAGCAGCGTCTCGCGACGCCTGTAGACTGGCGAATTGATTTTAGTTGGACTTTTTGAAGGGTTGTTCCATGCAATGGGTGTCTTTATGACTGGCGGTTTTGCTCATGCTGTGCTTGTACTTTCTGGGCGGGTGCTCCGCGGTAGACCGGGTGCAAACGCATCACGCCGACATCGTGGTCTGCGGCGATGCGCATCGTGCTCGGGTCGATCCGGATGGAGCCGTGTTTATGATCCTCAGCGAGAACGCGGCGACCGCGGCCTGCCTGGCGATCGATGAGGGGATCGCGGCACAGCACGAGGTGCACGACAAGCTCAAGCCCGTGCCCGTCGAGCGTGGCCAAGTGTTGTCGCAGTGACCGGGCGTCTTACTCGGACGGCTTGCCAAATCGGCGGATGTGCTCTACTTCGCCGCGGGGCGTGACGTGGCCGTTGCGGAGCATGAGCGTGACCAGCGAGGTGAGCACGGCAAA
>JAHQVV010000177.1 GCA_019634195.1 Phycisphaeraceae bacterium
CTCCCGCCCCTTCATGTGGCAGGTTCAAGACGCTGAGACCGGACAATGGGTCCGGCAGTTCCCGCTGTTCCAACTGCTCACGCCGCAGGATGTCATGTTCGCGATGGGCTTCCTGCTCGCGGTCGGCTGCGTGGCGTGCTACCGGGCTGGCGGCAAGATGTTCTGGGTCTGGCTCGCGGGGATGTGCTCGATTGTTGTGGGCTCGATGCTGTTCCACCTCATTGACGACCTGGGCGCGACGGCTCAGGCGATCGATACCGCGGTCCAGAAACTCGAAGCCGACCCCAACAGCAACACACTCAAGCAGGCGGTCAGTAGCGCAAAATGGGCGATCGCCGGATGGTGGCTGCTATGGGGCTCGATCGGCCTTTTTATCGCGGGGCTCTTTGCGCTCTCGATCGCGCGGCTCAGCAAGCACCTGCCTTGCCTGATCGGGTCGCTGGCAGTCTCGGTCGTTGTGCTCGGTGGCCTGTTGCTGGTGCCTTCGCTACGTGTCGAGCCACCGAAGCTCGACGAGATCCCTACGACAGAGTCTTACCGCATCGCGCTCGCAGAGGGGACAGCTAAGCAGGCCTTCTTCGCCCCGATCCCTTACTCCCCGGACGACACCCTCAAAGACCAATCCGAAACCGGCGCGGGCAAGATCGGCGTCACGAACAAGACACGCCCGCCCGGCGCACACCCGACCAGTGAAGACATCGCCAACGAGATGCAGTTCCAGGCCGGCTCGCTATACGGAGGCGTGCGTCTGCAAAACCTCATCGGCGAAGACGGCAAGCCCGTCCCGCAGCCCAAGACACCCGGTGAAGCGCGCGCGGTCGCTGAACTGATGTGGCAGGCCTACCGGCAGAGCGATGGCTTTGTGCCTGCCTATGCTGAAGAAGACCGACAACGCGCAGCCGCGATGCTCGATGGCATGGCGCAGATCGAACCGAAAACCCGCCTGCACATGATGGGTACCACCATCAGCGGCCAAGACCTCGCAAGCCGTATGGTCCATGGCTCGCGCATCGCGCTCTATATCGGGTTCATCTCCACCGGCATCGCCATCTTTATCGGCATCTTCATCGGCGGGTTACTCGGCTACTTCGCGGGATGGGTCGACCTCATCGGGCTACGCCTCGTGGAGATCTTCGCATCCATCCCCGTCATCATGCTGCTCATCATGATCGTCGCGTTCTATGGCCGGTCGCTGGTGCTCATGATGGTCGTCATCGGGCTCACCGGCTGGGTCGGCTACGCGTACTTCGTCCGGGCAGAGTTCCTCAAGCTCCGCAAGATGGATTACGTCATGGCGGCCCGCGCCTCGGGCACGCCGCTGTATCTGATCTTGTTCAAGCACATGCTCCCCAACGGCGTCGCGCCCGTCCTCGTCGGCGCGAGCTTCGGTATCGCGGGCGGGATCATGACCGAAGCGACGCTCAGCTTCTTAGGGCTCGGCCTGGAGAACGAACCGAGCTGGGGACAGATGCTTAACCAGGCACGCGAGACCGGCAAGTTTGCGTGGTGGCTGGCGATCTTCCCTGGCCTGGGCATCTTCCTGACCGTCTTCGCCTACAACCTCATCGGCGAGGCCCTGCGCGACGTCATCGACCCGCGGGCCGTCGATTAAGCTATAAAACAAACGGAAATCCGCTATGAGTCAAGAACCCGTCCTACAGATCAACAACCTCGCCGTCAGCTTCCCCGGCGGGGCCAACGGCCGACGCGTCCAGGCGGCCGACCACATCTCCATGTCGATCTACCCGGCGCAGACCCTGGCCGTCGTCGGCGAGTCCGGTTCTGGCAAGTCCGTCAGTGCGCTCAGTGTCCTGCAGCTCATCCCCCACCCGCCAGGCAGGACGGACGACGGCGAGATCCTCTGGACCGCCGACCCGACCAAGCCGCACATCAACCTGCTCGGCTACAGCGATAAAGAGATGCGCAAGGTCCGGGGAAACGATATCGCGATGATCTTCCAAGAGCCGATGACCTCACTCAACCCGGTGTACACGATCGGCGAGCAGGTGCTCGAGGCGATCCTCCTGCACCAGCAGGTCGGCAAAGAGGGCGCGCTGGCGATCGCGGAGAAGGCCCTGCGCGACGTGGGCATCGCCGACCCCGCCAGCCGGCTGAGCGAGTACCCGCACCAGCTCTCCGGCGGCATGCGGCAGCGCGTCATGATCGCGATGGCCCTGGCGTGTCAGCCCGCCCTGCTGCTGGCCGACGAACCGACGACCGCGCTGGACGTCACCATCCAGGCGCAGATCCTCGAGCTCTTGCGCAAGCTGCAGCACGACAAGCAGATGGCCATCATGCTCATCACGCACGACCTCGGCGTCGTCGCGGAGAACGCGGACGTCGTCGCCGTCATGTACTCGGGCCGCATCGTCGAGTACGCCAATGTCTACGATATCTTCAACAACCCGATGCACCCCTACACCAAGGGCCTGCTCAAGTCGATGCCCGTGCTCGGCCGACGCGTCGACCGGCTGCCCACCGTCATGGACGGCGCAGTCGTCGAGAATTTTCCGGCCGGCTACAGCTGCGCCCCGCACATCGACCAGCAGAACCCCGAAGGCGGCTACGGCGGCAAGGACGCCCGGCTCTACGAGATCGCCGAGAAACACTGGGTGCTGTGTACCAAGGACGGCGGACCACCGGCTCAAGACCCGCCCGCACCGAAGCTCGACTATATCCGCGAAGACGCCGCCGCCGGGGTGTGAAACGAAAAGCCCGACCGATTGGCCGGGCTTGTACGAGGTTGCGGGGTGCAAGCGGTTTAGCTTATGCCTCTTCTTCGGCTTCGCTGTCCAAGAAATCGTTCTGGGTATCGGTCATCAGCTCATTGCGCCGCTGGTCGGTCCAGTCTTGGCAATCGTTGTACATGAAGTAGTCCTGGCCTTGCAGACCCAGCAGCAGGTCAAAGCTGTCGTCGTCTAATACGGTGGTTTCGTCCAGCAGTGACGATAACGATGCGACACGGTCGGTGTAGCTATCTGTGCTCGTCCACAGGGCCATGACCGATCGTAGCGAGGCGAGATCGTCCTGCCCGGTGTAGCTGCCGGCGATGAGGATGTCGTCTTGACGGTGGCCTACAACGAAGTCACTGCCCTCCCCGCCGATCAACAGGTCACGGCCGCCGTGGCCACCGATAAAGTCGTTGCCATCGCCGCCGACGATCGTGTCATCGCCCTGACCGCCACGGATCCAGTCATTGCCCGCGCCGCCGAAGATATCCGCCGGGCGATCACCTGCGGAATTGTAGACCTTGATGAAGTCGCCTCCATCGTTGCCATAGATGACGATCCTGTCGGCCTGGATACCGGACTCGACCGCGTAGTTGCCGTCGCCGTCATAGATCCAGGTCTTCAAGCCTGTCGATCGGCCACCGACACGGATAAAGTCGGACCCGTTGCTGCCGCCGATGAACAAGGTGGTCTGGCTCGGGTCGATCGGATCGGCCGTAACCAGCGTCAGGCTGGTGCTGACCGCTGCGCTCGAATCTCCGGTGCCCGTGTCGTCATCCGTGACGGTGTAGGTCACGGTGAAGTCCCCGAGCGTGTCGGGCACGAAGTCAAAGCTCGGCCCGGTGCCGGTGGCAATCACTGCGCCACTGCTGTTGTCGGTCACGGTCCAGGCCTCGGTGTGTGTATCAAGCGTGCCGGCATCGGTAAACGAACCGATGTAGCTCAGCGTTTGGCCACGAACGGCTTGGTCCGGGCCAGACACCGTGGCAACGACCGGGGCGAGGTTGTTCACCACGACCGATTCATTGCCGGTATCGCTGCCCGCATCGTCGTCGGTCAGAGTGACACCGATGGCGGCGAGGTCGCTGGCGGTGCCAGTCGGGTTGTCATCGAGGTACGTGTGGGTCGCCTCGAACGTGCCGGCCACTTGATCAACGACCGCGTTGCTGGTCGAGCCGTCGCCCCACGTGACGCTGACGGTGTGGGTGTCGAGCACACCCGCGTCGGTGAACGTGCCGGTGAGCGTCACGGCCCCGCCTTCATCAACGCTGGCCGTATCGAGCGCGAGCCCGGTGATGGACGGGCCAACGTTGTTGACGGTGACCGACACGGTGCCGCTGTCGTTGTCGCCGTCGTCATCAACAAGGGTGACATCGATCACAGCAGAGGCATCATCGAGATAGGTGTGAACCGCTTCAAACGTGCCTGTTGCCTGGTCAACCACTGCGCTGCTTGTTGTGCCGTCGCCCCATGCGACGCTAACCGTGTGCGTATCAAGCCCCCCCGCGTCGGCAAAGCTACCGGTGAGGGTGACCAAGCCGCCCTCGTCAACGCTTGTATTATTCAACGCCAGGCCGGTGATCACCGGGGCTACGTTGGTGACGGCGATAGATTCGCTGGCGACATCACTGCCGCCATCGTCATCAGCTAGGGTGACATCAATCGCACCGGCGGTGTCATCGAGGTAGGTGTGGGTCGCCTCGAATGTGCCGGCCGCCTGGTCAACGACCGCGTTGCTGGTTGTGCCGTCGCCCCACGCGATGCTGACGGTGTGGGTGTCGAGCACGCCCGCGTCGGTGAACGAGCCGGTGAGCGTCACCGCGCCGCCTTCATCAACGCTTGTGCTGTCCAACGCTAGGCCAGTGATGACCGGCGCGGCGTTGTTGACGGTAACCAACGCGGTGTCGGTCGAGACATCGCCGTTGCTCGATGTCACGGTGAGGGTAACGGTGTACACGCCATCATCGGCATAGATGTGCGACTCGCTGAGGGTTGCGTCGGAAAGGATGGTGCCGTCGCCGAAGTCCCAGTCGAATTGGTAGGTCGCGTCGCCTTGTCCGCGAGCGAAGACGACAGAGCCACCGGAGACATACGAGGCATTGCCCCCAGACAGCAGGGGTTTGTAGTCACGCACACCGTCGGTGTTGATCTCGATTTCGGTGGCCGTATCCAGGTCATAGAGCACCACGTCAGAGGTCGCCCCAACGGTGTTTTCCCACACGACGCTGCTGCCCTGGATGAAGGCGAACTGCTCGGAATTAACAGAACCATCGTTAGTGATATTGGTTGTCGTGGCGGTATCCAGGTTGTAAACGAAGATATCGCGGTTGCGGCTGCTGAGACTAGACTCGAAGGCGACATTCGCGCCTGAAATAGACGGCCTGCTAGTGGAGCCGCCCGCAAACCCTTCAAGCACAATGGGGGTCGGGGCCGTCCCGGTACCATCAAAGCCCCGCCCGTCGAAGACATAGGCGACGGGCACTGGCGTCTGTGCGTTCCATCCCACAACGCCCCCATCCGCATTGATGAGGTGGTCACTATGCGTGGCCGTGTTAGAGACGTTGAAGATCGTCCCGCTAGCGAGGTCCTTGGCAAAGACGTCCGTGAATCCGCCCGCGCCGCCCGCGCCGATCCAGTAAGCGACCCCATCCGCAACTGTCGCTCCGGTCGTGCTACCTGCCCCGCCTAGGTCGGCGGACTCAACCAACAACTGTTCGGCAGCCAGCGGGTCCGAGAGATCGTAGATAAAGGTTTTCAGGAATGAACCCGATGATTTTTGCCAGGTAACATAATGATCATTGATCTGCACATTGGTGATCGAACTGCCACCGGACCCGATCTGCTGGACGACTCCGGTGCTGACGGTGTACACATAAACGCCTTTGGAGGCGCTGTTAAAGACAACCCGGTCGCCCTCCGCGTCCACGGAGTAACCGCTGGTCGAGATGCTGCCCCCGGTCAGAGCGGTCAGGTCAACGATGTTCGGGTTGCCCCCGCCGTCGGTCGTGCCATCAAACACGTAGACGTTGCCGCCTGTGTCATACCAGATGACGTTGTCCCCAGAGATACTGTGTGCCGTAAAATCGGTCCTCACGGTGCTGCTGCTAGGCAGCGTGAGGAGATCGAACGTGCCGGGGGTGCCGGTGTTCGTATCTACGAACGAGCCATCGACGGTGATCGCGCTGCCCTCGTCTGCAGTCAAGTCGGGCCCGGCTTCGGCGGTAAGCGTGCCCGAAAACAGAACGCGTGGTTCAAGTGATTCAAGCAGCGGGCGGGTTTGCGGACGGCTTGAAGAGCCAGCGAACAGGGCGCTAAAAGTGTTCCGGATCGTCATTGTGTGTTCTTCCGTTGAGTGAAATGTCTCGCAAATGAGTCCATCGTGATACGTTGAAGCGGCACACTCTTTATACACATTTCACGTACGCGATGGAAGATCGCATCGTAGGTGTTTATGGTTTTTTATTGCATTGCATGTTGATTCTGCGCTAATGCAAAACGAATCCCTCACATGTGCAACCAACACATCAACCCTATTACCGCAAATTACCTAAATTAAACCAATGCCGGTCATATATAAGTTGGTGTATTCGCCAGTCCTGAAGTTCAAGTCAATCACCCGCAATAACGAGTGGTGCCTCAACCCCGCGTGGGAGAAATCGGGCGGCGGTGCACCCGGCTGGCGTAGCTGGACTCTTGTGGTAAGGGCGGCGCAGTGGTTAAGCCCCCGGCGTTTACACCTGCATGCAATACGTCGATCAGCAAAACCCCGAGAGCGACTCTATCTATAAATTCACGATGGCGTCGCGTTGAACAGGGCGCTCCGCGTTACCCGCTACACATCGAGCAATACGCATTAGCCCTGCAGCTTTGTTTTGATCATCGCGGTGACGACCTGCGGGTTGGCCGAGCCTTTGCTGAGGCGCATGACCTGGCCGAGTAAGGCGTTGATCGCTTTATCCTTACCGTTTTTGACATCATCGACGGACTTGGCCATCTTCGGGTTGGCGAGGACATCATCGACCCAGGCTTCCAAGGCGTTGTCGTCGGTGACCTGCAATAAACCGCCTTGCATAGCCAACTGCTCCGCGGTTGTATCGTCAGATATGAGCAACGATGTCATTAAATACTTATCGAACACTTGCTCAAACAATTTGTCCACAGCAGAAGAACCAATCTTATTAGTTCTTAGAAGCTCGATCACTTCGGCAACAAACTTTGCCTTAAAGCCTAGTTCTGAAGGCAATTTATCCTGCGCATTCGCCAATTTACTGAGATTATTTAACAGTAACTTTGCACCAGCAATCGGATCTGCCTTATAGCTGAGAATCTCTTCAAAAAAATGAGTATTCGTCGGCTCGTCAATAATCGCCTTCGCATCGACCAACTTCAGTCCAAGATCGTCGGTATATCGCTTAAAACGATCCAATGGCAGCTCGACGAGTTGAGCCTTGATGCGGCCCATCATCTCGTCGGTGACTTCGACCTCGCACAGGTCCGGGTCGGGGAAGTAGCGGTACTCGTCGGCGTCTTCCTTCTCGCGCTGGGGAGTCGTGACGAGGTTGACATCGTCCCAGCCACGGGTGGACTTGGCGCGGGCGCCCATGACCTTGTTGTCGGCCAGCCACTGCTCGATCTGGCGCTCGTGCTCGTGCTGGATCGCGCCGTGCACGGCCTTGAACGAGTTGAGGTTCTTGATCTCGACAACGGGGGTCTTAAAGGTTTCGCCGCCCTTCTCGATGAGGACATTGATGTTGGGCTCGAAGCGCATGTGGCCCTTCTGCATGATGCCCTGCGTGACGCCGAGGTGCCGGCAGATGTCCCGCAGCATCTGCCCGAAGGTGACGCACTGGTCGGCGGTATCAAAGTCCGGCTCGGTGACGATCTCTAACAGCGGTGTACCCGCACGATTCAGGTCGACGAGCGAGCCGTCGCTGAAGCCGCCCCCGGGCAGCTCGTGCAGCAGCTTGCCCGCGTCTTCTTCGAGGTGGGCGCGGGTGATGCGGATGTGTTTCGTACCGCCGTTGTCGGGGATATCGATGTGCCCCTCGCCGCAGATCGGCTCGTCGTACTGGCTGATCTGGTAGTTCTTGGGCAGGTCGGGGTACCAGTAGCTCTTGCGGTCCCACTTGGTGTGCTTGGCGATCTCGCAGTTCAGCGCGAGGCCCACGAGGATGGACATCTCCACGGCCGCCTGGTTGATGACCGGAAGCGTGCCAGGCATCCCAATGACAACGGGGCTCAGCAGCGTGTTGGGCTCGGCGGCGAGGAAGTCGGGGTGCGCGACGTTGGGCGCATCGGTCCAGATCTTGGAGCGGGTATCGAGCTCGACATGGATCTCCATGCCGACCTTGAGCGTGGTCTTCAGGCCGTGGAAGGCGCCGGGATCGGGGGTAGTCATGGTGGGGATTTTACAGGGGCGGGGGCAAGGCGTCCGGCGACAGGTCGTGGAACTTCGTGTCGAAGCCGGCCTGGTTGAGGTGCTCACGCAGGCGGTGGATGTGCTCGTGGTTGCGGGTCTCGACCTC
>JAHQVV010000178.1 GCA_019634195.1 Phycisphaeraceae bacterium
ATATGGTTCGAGGTGCTTGGGGTTGACCTTGGCCCAGACGAACATCGAGGCACGGGGCGTATCGACCTCCCAGCCGAGCTTGCGCAGGCCGGTGACCAGCACCTCGCGTCGGTAGGCGTACTTCTGGGCCTGTTTCTCGATATGAGAGTCACCCTCGCGCATCGCGATGATCGCGGCGATCTGTACCGCCTGGAAGATGCCGTAGTCGTAGTAGCCCTTCACCGTCGCCAGGGCCTTGATCATCTGTGCGTTGCCGCAGCAAAACCCGATCCGCCAGCCCGCCATGTTGTAGGGCTTGCTGAGCGTCGTGAATTCGACGCCGAACTCTTTCGCACCTTCCGCAGCCAGGTAGCTCGGGGCCTTGTAGCCATCAAAGCAGGTCTCGCCATAGGCGAAGTCGTGCATGACCATGACCTGGTGCTTGTTGGCGATCTCGACGACGCGGTCAAAGAACGTAGGCTCGACGGTGATGGCAGTGGGGTTGTGCGGGTAGCAGAGGATGATGCACTTGGGCTGCGGCTGGAGCGTGTCGAGCACATGGTCGATGCGGTCCAAAAACGCGTCGTCATTGCCCAGCGGCACCGAAACCGTCGACGCCCCGGCCAGGATCACCGCGTAAGTGTGGATCTGAAACGCCGGGTCCGCCACCACCGCCGTGTCGCCCGGCCCCAGCAGCGCCAGGCACATGTGGCTAAAGCCCTCTTTGCTGCCGATCGTCGCGATGACTTCTGTCGCCGGGTCGAGCTCGACGCCGAACTTCCGCTCGTACTTGATCGCCATGTCCTTGCGGAGGTTGTAGACCCCCGCCGACACCGAATATCGGCTGTTGCGCGGGTCCAGCACCGCCTCGCGGATCTTCTCCACCACCGGGTCCGGCGGCGCATCCGTCGGGTTGCCCATATTCATATCGATGACATCCGCCCCGGCCTTGCGCCGGTCGTAGATCATCTGCTTGAGCTTGCCCAGCACATAAGGCGGCAATCGCTCGATCCGGGATGCGATTTTGATATCCATGGGGTCTTACTCGGTCACTGACGATTCAACAGTTTACCGAGTTGCACCATCCCCGTTCGCCACTGTGACGCCCCAACGCCCATACCAACTCCGCGATATTTTCCCTCGTCATCGACAAAAATACAAAAATTACAAATCCCGATACAAGGTTAGGCCATCTCACTGCATCTAGTAGATGAAGATGCCCCCCGAAACCAATCCATCCCAAACGCCAAGAACGCCAAGAACGCCTGAAGAGCACCTCAAGGCTGTCCAGTCGCTGTACCTGCGCAACCAGGCCGCGCTCAAGGGCCTGGTCCTCGGCATCGTCCCGGACATCAACCGCGCAGAAGACATCCTCCAAGACGTCTTCTGCGTCATCACCGACACGGCCGCCGACTTTGAGCTAGGCACCAACTTCATGGCCTGGGCCATGAAGATCGCCAAGTACCGCATACTTGAACTGCACCGGGCCGACCGCGCCAAAGGTACCAGCCTCTCGCCCGACCTCGTCGCGCCAAAGGTGTCGCGCGCCAAAGGTGTCGGATACCATTCTTCGGGTCTGCTGTAGATCGGCAGCTTGGGAGAGCGTCACACAGCGCGTGTATGAATTCGGGCCGGTCTTGGTGTTGCGTTAGGTGAATTGCCTTGCGGGTGTTGTGGAGTGGGGATATCTATTGATTTGTGCGCGCGGGGTTGTGGGTTGGGGCTTGATTGAGGGTTGAGATAAATCGTACAAGACCGCCGATGGCATCGACGGCTTAGAAGGCGTGTGTACAGCGGCGCGCCGATTGTGCGCGCTGGGGGTTTTCGGGGCCGGTGATGGAAGCCGTGTAACTTACACGTTCTGTGTCACGTCGCAGTGGGTCGCTCTCGGCCAGAGAGGGTCAGTAGCCGACTCAGGTCAAGGGCTTTGTACTGCGCCCTTTTGGCGTTTCCAAGCCTTGTCTAGCAGCGGATCAAGCACGACGACGTCGGTTTGTTCGATCAATGTCCTGGCGAGTTGGCGCATGCGGACGCGTTCAAGGTCGCTGCGCACGGCGGCTTCCAGCTCCGCACGGGCGGCGTCGAGTGTGGGGGCGTTGCCCGGCGTTTGGATGTCTTCCAGCCATAGCAACGCGTAGCCCTGATCCAGAGCGATGGCGGGGCTCAGTCTTTTTGCGGGGGTGTCGGTGGTGAGTTTCGGCAGCGCGTCGCGGATGGCCTTGGGGTAGGTCGGGTCGGCCGGGCTGATGGGCGAGAGCAGGCCGCCCTGGCTTGCGCTGATATCGGTGGAGAGGTCGATGGCCAGGTCCGTGAAGGATGCGCCATTGAGTACTTGCCTACGCGCTCGGGTCAGGGCGTCGAGGCTGTCGGTGACGATGAGGCGGACGCGGTAACGCTTGCCGTAGCGCAGCGTGTAGGCTTGGCTGATCGCGGCCTCGTTGATCGTGACCTGGTCACGGATCATCGTGCGGAGGCCGGCGTTCCGCCGGAGCATGCTTTCGAAGCGTTTCTCGTCAAGGCCGCGCTGGGTGCGCATCTCCCGCAGCAGCCGGGCGGCCTGGTCGGGGTCGGCGTCTAGAGAGGCTAGCAGCCGCTGCTTCTCCGCGTCGAGGTCGGTTTGTCGCAGCGTGATGCGCTCTTGCTGGAGGCGTTGCTTCACGGCGCGGTCCAGCAGGATTTCGGCCAGGGCTTCGCCGCCGTAGGACGGGGCGAGGACGCGGTAGAGCTCGGCCTGGGTGACGGCTTTGCCGTTGAGGTAGGCCGAGGGGGTGCTGTCCAGGTCGGTCGCCTGGCCCGAGCCGTTTGCGGACGGGCTTGCGGTTTCTGTTGCGGTGGACTGGCAACTGGCAGCAAATGGTGCGACAATCAGGAGCAGCAAGATGGGCATTGTGTTGCGCATACGTTCACGCTAGACACGGCACCTCCCGGTGTCAATGCCCGGGCCTTTGACAGGAGCATCGGATGCCGGAGCCATCGCAAGGCACAGAAAAATTAGTCCTCTGCCCGTACTGCGGCCACGCGCAATACGGCGGAGACCGGTGCCAGGCCTGCGCGGGGCTGTTTGAGCCGCTCAGTCGACGCGCGACCCAACTCGCGATGGGGCCCTGGCAGATCCGCGACAAGAATCAACCCTTCCGGCCGGGTTGCTGCTATGACGTGCTTAAGTCCATGGCCAAGGCCGGCAAGATCAAGGCCACCACCGTCATGCGTGGCCCGACGACGCGGCAGTTCTGGTCGATCGCCAGGAACGTGCCCGGCGTCGCGCACCTGGTCGGGTACTGCCACGAATGCGGCAACCACGTCAGCCCCAGCGACGCGAAATGCGGTGAGTGCAACGCGATCTTCCAGGAGCCGCGTGACCGCGACGGGCTCGGGCTGGCCTACAAGACCGATGACGAGGCGGTGCTGGGCCAGCAGATGCTCCGGGCCGAGATCAACGGCGAGCCGCTGCCCGCGCGGCAGATGCCCGGCCCGACAAAGAAGACCAAGCCCAGGCCTGCCAAAATGGACGATCTGCTCTCGGAGGTCCTGGATCTCTCCGGCGATATCGGCCCGAGCGTGCCGTCGTCCCAGCCAGCTGCGCCAGGCGCCCCGATGGTCACGCCCAAGCCAGCTGCGGCCGCGATTGATTTCGTGTCGCCCGCAGCTTCGCCGCAGGCCCCGGCACCGACCAGTGCCTTCGATGTCGAGCCGACCCGCGAGCTGCCTGAGTCCGGGGGCGTCAGCACGCTGGGGCTGGTCATGATCATGCTGAACATCATTGCGATCGCAACGATCGTCGTGATCTGGCTGATGCTGCGATAGCCTGACGGCTTTGTCTCGCGCATATCGGGCCCGATAATCTTGAGTGTTGATTTCGCTGAGGCGAGACCTATTTTAGTTTGCCGATCAAGAAGCAGGCAATGCCGCTGTAGGCAGGTCATATGCAGGCTTTTTTGATGAAACACTTTCTCCTCATGCTCGGTGTGACGGTTTTTACCAGCATCGTGGCTACGGCTGTGCCGTTCTGGGGTGTCATGCTGTACTACGGGTTTGCGACACTGCGGCCTCAAGCCCTCTGGTCGTGGGCCCTGGCCGATGCCCCGCAGGTGCGCTGGTCGCTGACGGCGATGCTGATCGCTCTTGTCGCAACCGCGATCAATCTCCCCACGATCCTGGAGACCTTCCGCAGCAACAAGGTCTTCGTCCTGCTGTGCGCCTACGCGACGCTCATGCTGCTAAGCATGCTCACCGCGTTCAACCCGGACACGTCCTGGTATTGGGTTCAGGAGTATGGCAAGGTCTTTGTGATGTTCTTCATCGCTACGCTGGTGATCCAACGCTTTTGGCAGGTTCGTGCGATGTGCGTCATGGTCGTGCTCTGCCTGGGCTATATCGCCTACAACTTCAACGCGATGTATTTCTTTGAAGGCGGGCGGCTGGATATCTTCCATCTGGGCTTTGGCGGCTTGGACAACAACGGGGCCGGTTCTCTGCTCGCGTTGGGGCTGCCGTTCGCCTACTTCCTCGCGATGTCGCCGATTGGCAAGTGGTCTAAATCGCGTCGGATATTCGGCCTGTTGGTCGGGCTGCTCATCCTGCACGCGATCATGATGAGCTATTCACGCGGTGCGATGTTGGCGGCCGCGTTTGGTTTGGTCTGGCTGATGATCAACCACCGGCCACGCATCCAGGCAGTGGCGGTGTCGCTGATGCTGGTGCTGCTGATTGGTGCCATGGCGGGTCAAGAGATCCGGGACCGTGCCGTCTCGACCGCGGACTACGAAACCGACGCATCCGCGTTATCGCGTCTTGACTCATGGGCCGCCGCATGGGAAATCGTCTGGGAGCACCCGGTCCTGGGTACGGGGATTCGGAACTCGAACGACTACAGCCAGAACTACGGTGCCGACATCGCGGGTAGAACGATTCACAATCAGTACCTGCAGATCGCAGCCGACTCGGGGGTCCCCGCCGTGTCCATTTATATCGCCATGATCGGGATAGGGCTGTACGGCCTGGGGCGGGCTCGGCAGCGATGCCTGCGCGCTGAGAAGCATTTCGAGAACGACCCGAACCCCAAGGGGCCGCACGACAAGCAAGAGCTCGTGGACCGCGCGAAAGACGCGGGCTTGTTGTGCCTGGGGTTGCAGACGGGCGTGCTGATGTTCAGCTTCTCCAGCATGTTCCTCTCGGTTGAGCTGGTGGAACTGCCCTGGCTTCTGCTCGCGTTGTCGGGCATCCTCCCGAGCGCAATAGACCGCCGCCTCGAGGGGCTTGGCTACCAGGAATCCGATGGGCCACGCCAAGACATCTTCACCCCCCCGCCAATCCGCCATGCACCCAAGGCCAAGCCGACGCCTATGCGCAAGGCCGCCTAAGGAACCCGACCTTGACGACCCTCTCCAACTCTTTGGACCGACGCCTTGCGCAGGCGGTCGCCACCACCGGCCGGTGGAACGCGGTGGGTAAACGTCGGCAGGCGATCGCGTGGCTGACCGGCTCGGTCGACTTTTTTGCGCGTGGGGTGTTCTGGGCCTGGCGCAACCGCAAGTACATCACGCCGCTGAAGCTGGCCAACATGGCGGTGGTCAATATCGAGTTCCTCATGAAGCGTGAGCGGCTCGTCGGCCGGCCTTACAAGATGAAGATCGAGTCGACCAACATCTGTAACACCCGGTGCCAGCTCTGCCCGACCGGGCTGGGCCTGCGTGGCCGGCGCAAGGGGCGGATGGCCTACGAGCAGTACACGGAGCTGATCCGCCAGGTCCGCCGGCACCTCTTCGCGCTGGACCTTTCGATGTGGGGCGACCCGCTCGTCGCACCAGATATCTACAAGATGATCGGCCACGCCCACGACAACGGCATCTGGACCTACATCAGCTCGAACCTGCACGGCTTCAAGATCGAACCCCGCAAGCAGCGCGACGGCACGCTCGAAGCAATCGACGACGCGACCAAGCTCATCACGTCCGGCCTGGACATGCTCACCTGCTCGCTGCACGGGGCTTCGCAAGAAACGTTCGCGATCTACCAGCCGGGCAAGGACTTCGGCGATGCGTTGGCCAAGGTCCGGCACATTGTGGAGACGAAGAAGAAGCTCGGCTCTAGCACGCCGGCGATTCAGCTGAACTTCGTGGTGACCAAGCACAATGAGCACGAGATCGATCCGTTCCGTGCGATGGCTGAAGAGTTGGGCTGCAAGCCGATCTTCTCGACCGCTTCGATGAATGTGCGGTTCCTGGACAAGGACAAGAAGCTGACGCCGCTGGGCTTGGCAGACGATGTGCTGGCTAAGAAGACCAAGGATCACCTGGAAGACTGGCTGCCGAAGAACAAGGATTATGTGCTCGGCGCGTACGACGAGATGCGCGAGACGGGGGCGCACCGCGGCGAGGAATTTAACGGCAAGAAATCCTACAACTGCTCCTGGCCTTGGCGACAGAGCGTGATCAATTGGGACGGCTCCGTCGCGACGTGCTGCGGCTCGTTCGAAGAGCGCGAAGACATCGCCTCCGTGGTTGATCAGCCGTTCAGCAAGGTCTGGAACAGCGAGAAATACCGCCTCGCGCGGCGCAGTTTCAAGAAGAAGCTCAGCGATCCGCAGGCCGAGGACAACCCCTGTGCGACCTGCCCCGGTTTCATGCTCTGACGCCGCTCGGACTAAACCTCATGCTGTAAGGGACTGCACCATGACCAATCCTATCACTATCCTGCATACCCGCACCGTCACCGGCTCCGGCGGCGGACCCGACAAGACGATCCTGCGCAGCGCCGGCATGCTCGACCCGGCAAGGTATCAAGCCGTCGCCGCGTACCTGCACCCGGCGGGCGATACCGGGATCGATGCGCTGCGCGGGACCGCCGCGCGTTTCGGGATGGACATGCACACGGTCCCCGAGCGCGGGCCGATCGATCTGCGGGCCGTCCGGTTGTTGCGCGACCTGTGCAAGCGGCTGCGTGTCGATGTCTGGCACGCCCACGACTACAAAACCGACCTGCTCGGCCGGCTGATCTGTCGCTCTTGCCCGATGAAGTTGGTCACCACGATGCACGGCTTCACGGGCGAGACCTGGCGCACACGCCTGTACGCCAGGCTCAGCCACCGCGCGCTTAGGCGCTACGACCGGGTCCTCGCGGTGAGCCCGCAGCTCATGCGCTACGCGGCCGAGCACGGCGTCCACCCCGACAGGCTCCGCCACATTCCCAACGGCATCGACATGAGCGAGTACAAACGCACGCTGCCACGCGAGCAGGCCAAGTACGCGCTGGGCCTGGCCAAAGATGAGCACGCGATCGGTGTGCTCGCGCGCTTCAGTATCGAGAAGGGTGTGGACCGAGCCGTGCGGATGTTCGCCAAGGTCCATCACCAGCGCCCAAACACACGGCTGCACCTGATCGGTGACGGGCCACAGCGTGGCGAGCTCGAAAGGCTCGTCGATCGGCTTGGCCTAACGTACCAGGTCCGTTGGTGGGGCTGGCACAAGGACGCGCGGCCGATCCTCGAAGCGATGGACACGCTTGTGCTCCCGAGCCGGACCGAGGGGCTGCCTAACACGGTGCTCGAAGCGATGGCGATCGGGCTGCCCGTTGCGGCGACGCGCGTTGGTGCCGTGCCGGATGTGCTTGCGGATGGGGCGTGCGGTGTGCTGCTGGCCGACGAGGAATCGGCGTGGGCAGAGCAGTTGCTGCCGGTCATCGACCTGCCGCTGGTGCGCGAGCGGCAGCTCTGCGCTGCTTGGATGCGCGTCAACGAGCAGTACAATTTCACCAAGCGGATGCGGCGCGTCGAGGCGATCTACGATGAACTGATGGGGGTGGAGCGAGGCGAGCAGGCTGCACTGCCGCTCGCTGCATAAGCATTAGCGCGACGTTACGCATCGCGGCCGGTGTTACATCTCAATGCGTTCGTGCTGTGTACGTATAGTCGTGGCGAATGTCAGACCGACGCCTCGGTCACACGCAGCACTTCGTCGACGGTGGTCTGGCCTTTCGCGACTTTCTGGAAGCCGTCTTGCCGCAGCGTGACCATGCCGCCCTCGATACACATCCGGCGGAACTCGGTGACGTTTGGGTTGCCCGCGATGCGGTCGCGCAGCTGGTCGTTGAGCAGCAGCATCTCGTAGAGGCCGACCCGCCCCGAGTAGCCGGTGTTGCGGCACTTGTCACAGCCCTTGCCGCCCCAGACCTGATCGATCGCCACGCCCTGCATCGCCAGGTGCTCGGCGATGTGGTCGTCCGGCGGCGCCTGTTCTTTGCAGTGGTCGCAGATCTTACGGACCAGCCGCTGCGCGACGACCGCGTTCAGTGCGGTGCCGATCAGGTACGGCTCAACACCGATGTTGATCAGCCGCGTCACCGCCGACGGGGCGTCGTTGGTGTGCAGCGTCGAGAGCACGAGGTGCCCGGTGAGCGATGCCTGGATCGCGATCTTGGAGGTCTCGCCGTCGCGGATCTCACCAACCATGATGACGTCCGGGTCTTGACGCAGCAGCGCGCGGAGTGCGCCTGCGAAGGACATACCGATAGACTCGTGGGTCTGCGTCTGGTTGATCCCGCCGAGGTGGTATTCCACCGGGTCCTCGACGGTGGAGATGTTCAGCTTCTGCCGGTCCATCTGGTTCAGCGAGGAGTACAGCGTGGTCGTTTTACCCGAGCCGGTCGGGCCGGTGACGAGCACGATGCCGTGCGGCTGCTTGATCTGGTGTTTCCACATCTGCAGCATGTCCTCGGACATGCCCAGGTCATCGAGGTTCACCTGGATCGAGCGCGTGTCGAGGATACGCAGCACGACCTTCTCGCCCGAGACCATCGGCAGGGTCGACATACGCAGGTCGAGCTTGCGGCCGTGCACCATCGCGCGGATGCGACCGTCCTGCGGGATGCGGCGTTCCGCGATGTCGAGGTTGGCCATGATCTTGAGCCGCGAGACGATCGCGTTCTTCATGTGGCCCGGCGGGTTCATCGCGTCGAACAACACGCCGTCGATGCGGTAGCGCACCTGCAGCTTCTTCTCTTGCGGCTCGATGTGGATGTCCGATGCGCCCTCTTTGACCGCGTTGTAGATCAGGTAGTTCACAAAGCGGATGACCGGCGACGACCCCGCTTGGTCCTTGTCGAGGTCCAGGTCCTCTTCTTCGTTCTCGACAATCTCGACATCGTCTTCATCGATGTCGCCGATGATCTCATCGACCGCGATCTCCTCGCTTACCGCGCTGCCTTCACGGTACATATCGATCGTGGCGGCGATGTCGTCGGGTGTGACAAGCACGGTCTTGATTGATTGGCCGAGCTTGACCTGGGCTTCATCGACGATAATCAGGTCGTCCGCATGAACCACGCCAAGCAACAAACGCGAGCCGTACGGCCGGATGGGGATCACGCCGTGCTTCAGGCAGAAGTCTGCCCCCAGCGCCTCGAGTTGTTTGACCGACTCGATTTTGTCGAAGTCCAGCTCTTCAAACCTCATCGCGGCACAGTGCGCGACGACCGCTTGCACTGCCGCCTGGTCGTCGACCTTCTCAAGCACGACGTCCATGAAACGCCGGCCCGGTGAGCGGGCGATGACCTGGGTCGCGCTGCTGAGCTGCTCGGCGGTGATGGCGTTGGCTTGGAGTAGCGCCTCGGAGAGCCGCTCCTGCGTGAACGCGAACCGCTCGCCGCCCAGCACGGCGGGCACGGACTTGAACGGGTCAGCCCCGCTGTAGGAGCGCAGCGCTATGCCGGTTTCGGGTTCGCCTTGCGTGTTGACGTCTTGTTCCAACCTGGTTGCCTCCGGCCTGGGCCGTGGATCGTCGTGTTAGCGGTAGCGCAGACGCAGCGCGATGCGGTGCTCGTCGGTCGTGCTGATGATGCAGGTCAGCCCGTCGATGGATACGAGCTCAAACAGCCCGCCATCGATGGTGTCGCCGACGCGATAATCCTTGCCGTCAATGAAGACGATCGGCCCGGAGATACCATCGATCTTCAGCTTGCTCGCGGATGTCTGGGCACGCTTGGCGGCAACCTCGCGCGGATCAGCGCTCGGGCCCGAGTCGGTGGTTGTCGTCGTTGCCGTCCGCTTCACAATCTCGCTGATGTCGAAAGGGTTGGACTCGACTTCTTCCGCCGGGACCTGGTGATCGGTCGGGTCCTGGTTGAGTTCTTCGAGGACCTGCTGGCTTTCCGCGTCGGGCGCCTTGATCGGCCCGTCGCTGCCGGTCTTCTGTGCGGCGCTCTGGGTTGCGATGAAGCTGTCGATCTCCGCCATCGCGTCGGTCGGTGCCGAGCCGACGCCGATGCTGCCGAGGGTCAGCTTCATGCCCAGCAGCGTCACCGCGCCGAGCACAACCACGACGCCGACGGCGAGCGTGCTGCCGGAGAGCTTGGCCTTGCCCGCGTCGGGGTCCAGGCCCAGCGGCTCGCCTTCGGCCATGGCGTCTTCGCCACCGCCGAGCGTGTTGAGCACCGCCATGGTGTTCAGGCCCTCGTCGCTTTCGACAGGCTCGCCCAGGAATTCTTCGTTGTCGTTATAGCTTGTCATTGTCTGCTCCGTACGCGTTCGCGCACCTGTTGGTCTTGCTTACTCGCCGCCCTGCTGATCCGCACCGCTCTCAAAGAAGATGCTCAGCGTCATCGTCGCGTTCATCGTGCCCTCCGGGTCCTTCTTGTCGTCGGACCGCTCAAGGTTCATCAGCGGCATCTGTGTGATCCGCGGCATCCGCTCGACCTCCAGCATGAAGCTGTAGAAGCCCTCGAACCCGCCCTTGATCTCCATGCGGATCGGCAGCTCCGACGCGTAAGGCCCGGCCGCGACGACCTTGTCTGGCTTGATCGTCTCGACCTTCAGGTCAAAGCCGCGTGCCAGGTCGGCCACGCGGTTCACGACGACGTAGGTCTCCCGGTCGTCGGGCAGCTTCTCTTCGATGGTGAGGATCGCGGTCTTCAGGCGGACGATCTCCTGGTCGAGGTTGATGAACTGTTCGGTTGCCTTGTCCAGCGCGGTGAGCTTGGCCTTCTTCGCCACGATCTCCGCGCGGGCGTCCTGCTGCAGCTGGTTCTTGGGCTGGAAGACAAAGAAGTACGCCGCGCCGGGCATCGCCAGCAGCACCAGTAAAAAGATTAGTTCTCGTAGGCCAAAACGCATAGGTTCTCTCCGTGCCGCCGGGTGACGGGTTTTAGTCGGTCTGTGTCTCGGTATTCGCCACGCCGTTGGTCGAGCCCAGCTCGCCCTCGGTGTTGATCTGGATGTTGTCGGCCAGGGGGTCCTGGATGAGGTCGCGTTCGAGGTCTTCCGGCGCCGAGCGCTCGATGAGCACGGACTGGTTCAGCTCCATGCGGATGCGGAAGCGGAACAGGTCGGTTTGCTCGATCGTGTCTTGCTCGATGAACTCCAGGCCGACGTTTATAAACAGCGGGTGGTGCGTGAGGTTGCCCATGAACTCGGTGATCTGCCGTTCGAGTTGGGCGATGCCCTCGATGTCGATGAAGACCTGGCGCGGAACGATCTCGACCTTGCCGGCGTCTTTGTCCATGTCCTTCTGCTGCTTGGCTTTGGCGCGGTCGATCGCGGTCAGGTTTCGCGCCGCGGGCGTGGCCTTGGTCTCCAGGTCGAACTCCAGCAGCGACAGGGCCGGCGGCATGTTGTTGACCATCTCGGCGAGGATGATCGACCGCGGCACACGCTCGACAAGCTGCCGGACGACCTTGGCTTTGTCGATCATCTGCTGCTGGCGGTCCTGCAGCTCTTTGATCTGGCGCAGTTGCTCGGCCCGCTTGGTGAACGCGTTGTTCACCTCGACCAGCTGGGAACGGGTGCCCTTGTCTTGGCGGTTCTGCACGAAGAACGCCGCGCCGATCGCCGCGATCATCACGAGGAACAGCCCCACGCAGATCAGGTTTGTGCGTCGAGCGATCTTTCGATCCAGGTAGTCTTCAGGAAGGAAGCTGTTTTGGGTTGCCATTTCTCGTCTCCACCGGCGGTTGGCCGATCAAAGGTTCGCCTCGCTCAGGCTCAGGCCAAGGGGCACGGCCCATCCGGGTTGGGGTTGGTTCACGTCGATGTTCATGGGCTCTAAGCCGGGCGTCCGCATCACGCGGGCCATCGGGTCGCCGATGAACGTTGGGATATAGAACTGGTTGGCGATCGCCTCGGCGATCGCCTGATGGTGGGCTTCTCCGCCGAGCAGGATGACGCGCTGCACCGGTTGCTCTGCGCAGACCGAGTCGTGGTAGCGCAGCGACATCTGGATGCCATCGATGAGCTTGTCGAGCACCTCGTCTACTTCGCCCGGTGTGTCGGGGGAAGGGACGAGGCTCCGCGTGCGCGGGTCCAGGCCGTCTTCCGGATCGCCTTCCGCTACGGCGACCCCTGACTCCTGCTCGGCCTTCAGGCCGACCTGAAACGGGTTGGCCGCCAGCGGGTTGCCCGCTTCGCGGACTCTTGCCAAGCGAGCGTCGGTAAAATCAATCTTGTGTTCTTTAGCGTGGCGGTATGTCAGTTCGTCCCCTGACACCGCGATGTTCCGGGCAAGAAGGATCTGCTGATCGCAGATGATTACGAGCTTGGTCGCGGCGGCACCGATATCGACAAAGCAGCGGGCCTCGGTCTTGTCGGCCTCGCGGCGGTTGTACAGCTGCGAGAAGCACTTGGCGATGCAGTCCGGCTCGCTGTGCATACCCACGACCTCGAGCTTCGCGGCGGTCGCGATCTCCAGGTAGCGCATCACGACCGCACGCTTCGCCGCGATACAGATCACGCGCTGACGCGTTACACCATCGCGGATCACCGAGCCGACGCGGTGGTTGCGGATCACCAGCCGCGACGGGTCCATCTCAAGGGTGGTCTGCAGGTGCAAGTTGACCTGCTGATCGATGCTGTCTTTCTCGCCGCAGTGCAGCTCGAACGTGTTGACAAAAGTCTGCGAAGCGGGGATCGAGCACATGACGCGCCGGCCCTTGAAGGGCTGCTGGCGGACCATCTCTTTGATCGCATCGCCCAGGAACGTGTAGCGGGCCGCGCTGTCTTTCCGTGCGGACTCTGGGACGAGTAGCGCGGCCGCACCGATCACCTGCGTGGTTTCACCGCTGGAGATCTGCAGCATCTTCACCGTATCGACACCGAAGTCGATCGCGATCGGCGAGAGACGCGACTTGTTCATACCAAATGCCATACAGGTTCCCGCCTCCGGGCTGCGTGTTGGTTGTTTAGATCGCCCCTTGCGATAAAAACGCCGCTATGGGTGCATCGACGATCGGGCGGATGGGGTTTAGGCCTATCCCGCTTTCACTGGTCGCTACAAGCCGCGCGGGCGTTAAAAAACGCACGGCGGGGTCCGGGTCGTAACGGCTGTGCGGGTTGGCTCGGCTGGGCGCGGCGGACCGCCCCAAAACGTGTGAGGCCGGGTACGATGACCCGCCATGCAAGAACTCACCCCCAGACAGATCGTTGAAGCGCTGGACAAGCACATCATCGGCCAGCACGACGCCAAGCGGGCCGTCGCCGTGGCCATTCGCAACCGCTGGCGTCGCCAGCGGTTGGACACCGAGATCGCCGCGGAGGTCTACCCCAAGAACATCGTCATGGCCGGGCCGACCGGCTGCGGCAAGACAGAGATCGCCAGACGCCTGGCCAAGCTCACCGGTGCCCCGTTTATCAAGATCGAGGCGAGCAAGTTCACCGAGGTCGGCTACCACGGCCGCGACGTCGAATCCATGATCCGCGACCTGCTTGATCAGGCGATCTCTATGGTCCGTGCCGAGCAGGCCAAGGCCGTCACCGAGCAGGCCGAGCAGCTTGCGCTGGACCGGCTGGTTCAGATGCTCCTGCCCGAGCCCGGCCCGACGGCGACCAGCCCACGCCCCGCCGAGCGCGACCCAGACGCCGAAGATCCCGCTGGCGGCTGGGTGAGCACAGACGAATCGACCGAAGCACGTGACCGCCTGCGTCAGCGCATCCGCGAGCAGGTGGAGGCGGGCACGCTCGATGACAAAGAGGTCGAGCTCACGCTCAGCAGCCGGCCGCAGACCTCGGTCATGTTCGCCAACATGGGCTTGGACCAGATGGACCCGTCCATGTCCGACATGTTCGAGAAGCTGATCCCCGAGAAGAGCAAGACAAAACGCGTCAAGGTCGCCGATGCCAAGCGCATCCTTATTGAGCAGGAAACAGACAAACTGCTGGATGAGGACAAGATCACCACCGAGGCGATCGAGCGCACCGAGCACGGCGGGATCGTCTTCCTCGACGAGATCGACAAGATCGCAACGCCCGAAGGCTCCGGCGGCAAAGGCAGCCCCGATGTCTCCCGACAGGGGGTGCAGCGTGACCTGTTGCCGATCGTCGAGGGATCGGCCGTGAACACACGGCACGGGATCATCCACACCGACCACATCCTGTTCATCGCGGCGGGCGCGTTCCACTTCGCGAAGGTCAGCGACCTGATGCCGGAGCTCCAGGGCCGCTTCCCCATCCGCGTCGAGCTGCAGCCGCTTACCAAGGATGATTTCGTTCGTATCCTGACCGAGCCCAAGGGCGCGCTGACCACGCAGCAGCAGGCCCTGCTCGGTGTCGAAGGCCTGGACGTGGTGTTTGAGCCTCAGAGCATCGAGGCGATGGCCGAACTCGCCGCGAGAGCCAATGCGCAGCTCGAAAATATCGGCGCAAGGCGGCTCATGACGATCGTTGAGAAGGTCTTCGATGAGGTCAACTTCGACGCCCCCGAACGCGCCACAGATGGCGACAAGGCGTTCACCGTCACCGCCGACTTCGTCCGCGAGCAGGTTGCGCCGGTGGTTGCTGATGCAGACCTATCGAACTTTGTGCTCTAGTGATCTAACCCGGCCTTCGAATCAGGCGGCTTCGGGTTCGGAGAACTCGAACAGTCGCCAGCTGCGGCTGTTGCGGACGATATCGCGGATCAGTTCGAGCTGCTGCTCGGTCATGTCCATAAACTCGATCGCGAGGAGGTGGCCGATGCCCTTCTTCTTGGCCTCGCGGACAAGCCTCGAACGGATCGCCACCTTGATTTCGGCGTATTTGATCTCAACCACAAAGGCCTCGGCGGTCGGCACCCTGCGCCACCTGCGCTTAACGAGCAGCGCGCCGCCCGAGGACAGGTCTAGCACCTCGCCCAGGCTGGAGTACACGCTCATCGTCGGGAAACGCCCGCCCTTGCGGCTCTCTTCCTGCTGAGTTTGCGCGAATGCCTTGTCGAAATGGTTGATGTTGTTGCTGAGCATCCTTCTTTTATTCGGCCGGATCCGGCCCACATCCACGCTCGCCTGCCGTGTCCCTTAATCTTCAACCATGACACTGCTGATATAACCGGGACAGGTGGATTAACCGGAAGCGTGCAGCGGGTCTGTTCAATCGCGTGCGACAGCCTTATCGGGGGTAAACTGCTCCACATACCTGATCTATCTTCCTGGGATTTACAGCCATGCTCTCACAGTGTCACAGCTTCGTTCTGCAAGGCATCGATGCGATCGGGTGCGAGGTCGAGGTGGACGTCGTTGCCGACGCGATGCCCAAGACGACGATCGTCGGCCTGCCCGATGCAGCGGTGAAAGAATCGATCGAGCGGGTCCGCGCCGCGGTGACCAACACCGGGTACCCGTTCCCCATGGCCCGCCTGCTCGTCTCGCTGGCCCCGGGCGATGTCCGAAAGGAAGGCCCGGTCTACGACCTGCCCATCGCCGTCGGCGTGTTGCTGGCCGAGCACGTGATCGCGGGGGAAAAACACAAACGCCTCATGTTCGCCGGCGAGCTCGCGCTGGACGGCCGGGTCCGCCCCGTTAGCGGCGTCATCAATCTCGCGCTGCTGTGCAAGAAGCTCGGCCTCGATGGCGTGGTCGTCCCGCTGGACAATGCGCACGAAGCCGCGGCGGTCGACGGTATCGATGTCTACCCCGCAGACACACTCGCCTCTGTGGTGTCCTTCCTCAACGGCCAGCACGAGATCGAGCCCGTCGCGCCGATCGACGTAGACGAGCAGCTCACCACAGCGATGCCCGGCGCCGACTTCGCGGACATCCGCGGGCAGGAAGCGACCAAGCGCGCGATGACGGTCGCCGCCGCTGGCGGACACAACATCGCCATGATTGGGCCGGCGGGCACCGGCAAGACGATGGCCGCCCGAGCGCTGCCCGGCATCCTCCCGCCTTTGTCGCGCGAAGAGGCGCTTGAGGTCACCCGCATCTACTCCGCCGTCGGCCAGGTGCCCAAGGGCCAGTCCCTCATCACCCAGCGACCCGTCCGGACGCCCCACCACACCGCCAGCCCCGCCGCGATCATCGGCGGCGGCACCGTCCCACGCCCCGGCGAGGTCTCCCTCGCCCACCACGGCGTTCTCTTCCTCGATGAGGTCCCCGAGTTCCCCCGCCCTGTCCTCGAAACACTCCGCCAACCGCTCGAAGACGGCGACGTCACCATCGCCCGGGCTCACTCCTCGATCCGCTTCCCCGCCCAGTTTATGCTCGTCGTCGCGATGAACCCGACGCCCAAAGGCGACAAGCCCGCGGACGCCTTCGGCCAACGCGAGATGGACCGCTACCTCGCCAAGCTCTCCGGACCGCTCATCGACCGCATCGATATCCACGTCGAGGTCCCCAAGGTCCCTTACCAACAACTCACCGGCCAACGCAGCGCCTCAACCTCGGCCGACCTGCGTCAGCAAGTCCTCGCCGCCCGCGATCGCCAAAGCCATCGCAACGGCGGCCCTCTCAAGCGCAACGGCTTATTAACCGGCCGTGAACTCGACACCCACGCCGCGCTCGACGACGCGGGCAAAGACGTACTCAAACAAGCCATGACCGAGCTGGGCCTGAGCGCCCGCGCCTACGACAAGGTCAGACGCCTGGCCCGCACCATCGCAGACCTCGACGCCAGCGAACCAGTCCGACTCCCCCACGTCGCCGAAGCCATCAGCTACCGCCTGCTCGACCGCGATAGGTAGAAGGGGATAAGTACATTTACATTACTCCACTTCTTTCTTCGGTTGTCCCGGGGACGGGAAGTGGATTGGAGGCCTAGCCGGCTGGCCGTGGGTTGTTGCCAATGCGCCGAGTCATATGGCCGGCCACGCTGAACCGAGGCACGGAGCGCTTCGATCCCCTTGGGCCTTTTGCCTAGGTAGCGATGCCAGCGAGACAAGAAGGGCTTGTATTGAGCGCATCCTTTCTCGACCCAAAATAGCAGGGACAGGATTCTGACTGGTGGTTTCGGGGTTATGAGGTTGTGCGAACAAAACGCGTACGAAAGGCTCGACACGCGCCATTGTCTTGGTTATAGTCGATATGGTTCGTGTGATGAATCGTTCCTGCTTCCGGTGAAAGATAGAGATATGAAGATGTGCTCGACCCGAATGCTTGCTCTGCTGCTGCTCGTCACCTGCGGCACTCTCTGCATGCCAACATATGCTCAAGCGCAGGATGAAGGGTTGGCCCCCTCGTCGTATCAGCGTTACCAAGGCTTTACCCATCCTTCGCGGGAGTTGATGGTTGAGTCGTATATCGACGGGATGCTTGAGACGTTGCATGTCAAGGAAGGCGACCGCTTTGCCAAGGGCCAGGTCCTCGTCAGCATGGATGCGAGTATCCAGGTCTTAGCGGTTGAGGTGGCACGGCTTCAATCGGAGAGTAATGCCGAGATCGATGCCGCCGAGGCGCGTGTGATCGAAGCGCAGGCGGAACTGGATAGCCAGAACGAATTGGCAAAAACCGGCAGCGCCACGCCACGGGAAATCAGGCAGGCCGAGGCACGGTTGGTCGTCGCCAAGGCGGACCGGCAACTCGCGTCTGAGAACAAGCGGCTCGCGGCGAAGCAGTACGAGATCGAGCAAGAACGTCTCGAGCTCTATACGTTTAAGGCCCCTTTTGGGGGCCAAGTCGTCGCCGTCGCGACGGCGGAAGGTGCGGAAGAGGGGGCGGCGCTGCGTCAGAACGACCCGATCATGCACCTTGTGCAGATCGATCCGCTGATCGCAAGGATCAGCCTACCCGAGCAGGTTGTGGATCAACTCAAGGTGGGTTCCATCTACCCGCTGGGGGTTGGGCGGCGTACAAAGCCGGCCCAGGCGAAGTTGACTCATATTGCTTCGGTTGTTGACCGTGGTAGCCAATTGATTGAAGTGGTTTTCGAAATCCCCAACCGCGACAGCCTAATCCGCAGTGGTGTGCGGTGCCGGCTGCTCGACGTGGATGCGTCATCCGGCGAGTTGGCGAAACAGTGAATCGCGAGGCGGCCTGCTCCGGCTAGTGCTCGCGCCCCGCGAAGCCCAGTTGTTCGTTGAGCTGTTCGTCCGTGCGCGCGACTTGTTTGCGTTGTTCTCGGCCGATGTGTTGAGCGCGGCGCTGAGCGAGATTGAACGGTTTGTTGCCCCGCCGGGTGCGCGATGTTTTAGTTGCGTACTGCTTGATTAAGGTGTCTTCGAGTGAGACAAAGCTCACCGCGCTGCCGGGGTCGCCCTGCCGGCCTGCCCGGCCAAAGAGTTGGCGATCGATTCGGGGTGAGTCATTACGCTCCACGCAGATCACGTGTAAGCCGCCGAGATCGGCTACGCCTTTACCGAGCTTGATATCTGTGCCGCGACCGGCCATGTTGGTTGCGACCGTGATTGCGCCGCGCAGGCCCGCGTCGGCGACGATCGCCGCCTCTTGGTCGTGGCGGACCGCGTTGAGCACCTGGTGTTCCAGGGCTTGCTGCTTGAGCATCTCGCTGATGCGTTCGCTCGACTCGACACTGCGCGTGCCGATCAGGACAGGCCGGCCCGAGTCGTGTACGGCTTTGACATGCTCGGCCAGGGCGGTGTGCTTCTCGTCGGCGGTCGAGAACACGCGCTCGGGCAGCTGCTTGCGGATGCACGGCCGGTGGGTGGGCAGGCGTGTGGTCACGATCTTGTAGTTCTGCCAGAGCTCGTGGCGGGCTTCCCAGCCGGTACCGGACATGCCGCTGATGTGTTTGTAGCTTCGGAAGAAGCGCTGGAAACTAATGCGCGCGAGCGTGTCCTTGGGGGCGGTCACCTCCAGGCCTTCTTTCGCTTCGACGGCCTGGTGCAGGCCGGCCCGCCAGCTCCGGTCGGGCATGAGTCGGCCGGTCGATTCATCAACGATGACGATTTTGCCCTCGTCGATGACGTAGTGCTGATCAATGAGGAACAGGTGCCGGGCGCTGAGGGCCTGGTTGACGAGTTCTTCACGCAGGCGGGCGCCTTGCCAGTAGCCATCCATGCCAGCGCATTGCTCGGCGAGTCGTCTCTGGCCGCTCCTGGTGAAGTTGATCTCGCGGTAGGTGCGGTTGATCTTGAAGTCTTCGCCTTCCTCGAGTTTGAGTGCCAGCTCTGCGGCCACCGCGAACGAGGCGATCCGCTCGGCGTCTTGCGACTCCATCGAGATGATCAGAGGCGTCACCGCTTCGTCGATGAGGATCGAGTCGGCTTCGTCGATGATCACGGTGTCCAGCGACCGCATCATCAGCGCATCGGGCTGGCCACGCATCGAGCCAGGCTGTCCATTGCCCAGCCGCCGGGCCAGCAACGCGTCGGTTAACCCAACGAGCCTGCCCAGCGCGAGCTTGTCACGCAGGTAGTCGGCGGTGACCGACTTGTTGGTGCAGTAGGTGATGTCGCAGGCATAGGCGTCGCGTCGTTCGGGTGGTTCCATCTCTTCGGTCAGCGCGCTGACCCGCAGGCCACAGAACTTGTAGAGCGGCTGGATCAGCTCGGCGTCGCGTTGAGCCAGGTAGTCGTTGACCGTCAGCACGTGGCAGCCTCTGCCACGCCAGCCCGCGATAATCGATGGGAGCGCGCCGACCAATGTTTTGCCTTCGCCGGTTGCCAGTTCAATAAACCGCCGCTCGGTAAGGCCCTTGCCCGCCGCCAACTGGACAGGGTAGGGCTCCATCGCGAGCGTGCGTCGGGAAGCTTCACGGATCTGTGCAAACGCGCGGACCTGTGTGGCCCGGTCATCACGCCCGCGGCGGAACAGCGCGTGGCTGTCAGCGATCTGCTCCTTGAGCGTCTTGCCGCCAACATCTCTTATTTTTTTCGATGCACGGCAGACCTCGTCCGCGAATCGCATCAGGCGCTTGGCGCCGGGCCGCATGTGATGAGCCCGCCCGGCCATGGCGTGCCACCACGCGTCGAGGTTCTTGGGCAGCGGCTCGACCGGTGCCGTGTAGGCCAGGTGACGCCAGATGTCGAAGTCCAGTGCCGGCGACTGAGCTGCCGATGCCTGCAGATGCTGTGTCTGCTGGGTGTCCTGCGTATTTGGCGTGGGGGTGTTGAGCGTGGGCATCGGCGGGCTTAGCGGTTCTGTAGCAGCTGTCGGATGATGCGGTACACCTGCGCCGCGATCGGTTTGCTGGGCAGGCTGAAACGGGCCACGACGGCCTGGCCGGGGTGGTAGTCCCCCGCTGCCGCGGCTTGTGGATCAATCTCCAGGTGCACTTCGAAGTAGGCCCGCGCGGTCTGCTCCGCATTAGGATCGTCCGGGTCCAGCATCAAGTCGCCGCCGCCGCTGAGGCCGAGTGCTGGCGAGGGCAGACGCTTCCGCCCGCTCTCGATGAACTTCGTGATACGGCCGGTGATTTCACGGTCTGGCTCTCCACGCAGGCGCACACGGGCCTTAGAGCCAACGGAAAGCTCGCTGCGTAATCGTGGGCCAACGTTCTGGTCCGCCAGCACGATGACTCGCAAATAATCGTCGCTGACCAGCCGCCCTAGCGACTCGCCGGGGCGCCCGTAGACGCCTTGAAACCCATCGAGCTGAGGCGAAGACCACCGGCCGGTATAAGGGGCACGCACAACCAGGTTGGCTTCGCGACGGTCGAGGTCGCGAAGCCTTGCTTGGAGCGCTGCGATTTGATCGTGCACCGCAGCAGCAGCGGCATTTTCACCAGCGGCAAGGCGCTGGTCGTACTGGGCCTCAAGCGTTTTGAGCCGGGCGTCGATCTCGAGCCGCTCGGTGAGCAGCTCGGGGTTTTCGCTTCGCGCGATGATGGTGTTGGCCTGGGTGATCTTTGAGCTGGTCGGCATCAGGTACACCAGTTCGCCCTCGGTCTGCACGTAGAGCTCGCGTTGCTCCGTCGCTTCGACCAGCCCCGGCGCGGTCTTCCACTCAGGGATCGGCACCGCGCCGACCAACAGCAGCAGCACGACCGTGGTTGCGGCCGACCAAGTGACCGATCGTTTTCGGGTCCGGGACAGCTCGGGATTTGTCGCCAGGTACTTAACGAGCTTGACCAATGGGACAACCACGAAACCGACGATCGCCATGATCGCCATCGCCGCGCCGATGAAGAATAGCTTGTCCATCACGAACCAAACGATCGTAACCGTGATAAAGATGCGGTAAAAAAATGAAAGGACGCCATACCCGATCAGTACCGGGACTTCAGCCCACCCATGCGAGGGGTTGTTCGGGCGGCGGACCTTGTAGATGAATCGCTTCACGAGGTAGTAAAGGTAGTCTTTGCCCCGTTGAGCGAGGTTGGGCATCTCGATCAGGTCGGAAAGGATGTAGTAGCCGTCGAAGCGGATCAGCGGGTTTGCGTTGAATAGGAGCGTCGTGACCGAGGCGATGAAGATGATGTTGTATGCGAGCTGGTGCAGAGTGCTTTGGGTATCGGTCTGGACCCAGACCAGCAGCGCGAC
The DNA here is from genome assembly GCA_019634195.1 of Phycisphaeraceae bacterium. Taxonomy (GTDB): domain Bacteria; phylum Planctomycetota; class Phycisphaerae; order Phycisphaerales; family Phycisphaeraceae; genus JAHQVV01. The sequence continues at coordinate 21,588 of JAHQVV010000178.1, forward strand.
CGCAGCAACCGCGAGCTCGACATACATGCCCGCCGCGGCGATGAACGCCCGCTGCCACTTGCTGCGCAGCGCCCACGAGCTCGACGCGTCAACATAGGGGATCGGGATAAACGCGATGAGCATGACACCGACGGTGTGTACCTCGCCGCCGCTGTGCCGCCGCTGCCCGAGGCGCTTGCAAGCCACACCGTGGCCTAGCTCGTGCAGCAGCTTGACGAAGAACATCGCGGCGTAGAGCAGCCAGAGGTTAGACGGGGCAAGCACACCTTCCATGCCGGACGCGGCGTCGCCGAGCGCCTGGGCGACGATCATGTCCGCCCGCCCAGAGCCTGCGAGTTCAAAAAGCGCGTAGCCAAGCAGGCCCAACCACAACACGACGCCGATCGGCCCGAAGAGCCAGCCCAGCAGCGGCGTGACTCGGTTCAGGATGCGGTCGGGGTCGAACAGTGGGATCCGTGCGAAGAGGATGCTTGCGAGATAACCGCGGACCTCGCGTTGCTTCCGCTTCTTGTAGCGGTCAAACATCCCCGCGGCATCTGCGGGGAGGTCCGCTTCGACGAGGTTGTTGGTGTAGAGTTGGCCTAGCAGCTGGATGATCTCGCCCTGCGTCGGGGCGTCGTGGCCGAGCTGTTCGGAAACGGTCTTCCACGCCTCATCGACGGAGCGTCGGCCATCGAGCAGGCCAACCATCTTGTAGTTGTTCTCATCAAGGCGGTAGAACTTGTTGGTAACCGGATCGCGCAAGACGATCCAACGCCGCCCGCGGTAGTGCTGCCGGTCTGACTGCACGGTCGAGCGCAAGCGTGGCCTGAGCGTCGAGACGCGGTACCAGCTTTCATGAAAAGTTGGGCGATCGATTGGCATGCGTCGAGTCTATTGTCCAGGGCCTACAACCAAAGCTTCATCCGTACCCAGTTGACCGCGTCGCGTGTCCAGAGGTAGGCGTAGCTCCGCTTGGCGACGTGCACCCGGGCCTCGCCTTCGACCCCCGGTCGGAGCCAATCGGTCACACGGTCCAGCTGGATACGCACGCGGAAGACGTTCTGCCCGTCGACGACTTCCGCCTCGGGCTCGATCCGCTCGACTTCAAAGCCAACAAAGTCACCGGGGTGTGACGCGGATGCCAGCTCGCCACGCGAGGGGTTGTCGGGGTGCGATCGGCTCGAGCGGAGATCGCCAATCCGGTTGGCTGGGACGAGCAGTTCTGCCCGCAGCGATTCGAGCGGCGCAATCTCAAAGAGCACCTCGCCTTTCTCTAACGCGCCGTTGATGCGCTGCTTGAGGTCGCCCTCGAGTACGACGCCCGACATCGGGCTGATCAGGACCGAGCGTTCGATGCGGTAGTCAAGGAGCTTGGCCTGCGCCTCGATACGGCTGACATTAGCCATGGCCACCTCGACGGCTGACAGATCGCCTTCGCCGCTTGCTGCATCGGCCTGGGCGCGGTAATCGGCTAATTCGGCCTCGAGCGCAGCGCGTTCGACGCGGAGTTCGCTCGCATCCATCACCGCGAGCGTCGTTGGGCTCTTGCCTGAATTTTCATCCGAGCCCGCGATCATCGCATCAACCTCGACACCCTCGCCGACCCGCAGCAGCGTGCCCGCGTAAGGTGCCGTGATAATCTGACGCTGTGTGGTTTGTACGGTGAAGGCGGAATCGACGGTGTCATTGCCTTTGACGAATAAGGTAAAGGCGATAAAAGCCAATACCGCGATCGCGGTGAGCTTCGCCCAGGTGTGTTTGGGGCCGACCATGACAGCAGCACCTTGGCGAATAGAGCGTGCGGCCCTTGCGCCGAGCCATTGGTCACTGAGATAAAACTGGTGCAGGCGTGCGGTGAAAAGATTTGCCGTCAGACGAAGGGATTCGATCTCACTCGGGGTGATCTCGTGATCGTTTGGCCACTCGACCGCCATCGCGCCGGCCACGTGTTTATCCAAGCGTAGTGGGAGCACGCAAACCCGCGTCGGGCCGTGCTTGTCCGCGTACCGGCGCGATTCGCGGTTGATCGTTGTCGCGGTCTCGGGCTGCGGTGTCAGGACCTCACTGTCCTGGTCGACACACTCTTCCATCGCCGACTCAAGGTCCTGCACCAGCTGCATCTTGCGGTTGACATCTTCGGTGTGGCTCATCGCCCGGACCTTGACATACTGACCCGCTAAGAACCCCACCGATACGCGTGACGCCTGCCAGGCCTCGGCGACCTGGTTGCACAACGCGATGCCCGCGGGCCTGAAACGTGTCTCACGGTTGACCGCGTCCATGACTCGCATGGATTGCGTCATGGCGACAAGCTCAAACTCGCGTTGGCGCAGCAGCTGATTCAACTCGAAGCGAACAACCACCTGCGCGGCACGCTCGATGTGGCGGATCGCCACAAGCCCGGCAGCCTCTTCCCCGCGTTCAACAAGCAGGCACAGCAAGCCACGGGCGGCGCTGCCCTCGGTCGCACGCAGCGGCGCGATCACAACTTGTGACAAGGCCTGCTGGCCGGGCCCCTGAAACAGCGGTAGGCGGCAACAGTCCTTTGGCGGCTCAAGCTCAACCGCGCGCTGAACGTGCTGGATCCATTCGCCGCGGTCACGGTGCTGTTCGATGACGCCGGGGTGACAAACTCTGCACGACCAGCCCCCCTGTTCATCCGCTAGAAGCAGCGCCGCCTGCTGCGAGCGGGACGACAAACAAGCCGCCTCCAGAAGGCGGGACATAAACTGGTCCGCGGGGCCGTCATAGCTCGCCATCGCCTCGATCGGGTCGCTGTTGAGCACCCCGGCCGATTCGACCGCTGTCCCGTGTTGCGTAGTTTGACTCATGGCGCCAATAACCTCACCCCGCCCGCGAAACGCCCCAGGCTGCAACACCACTAGAACCATGCAGCGGAACCTCAGCGACGGCGGATACACGATTATATCACCAGTTATCCTGCTCACTGCGTTTCATTCTTCGATGTTGTGGGCGATATGTGAATTTGCTTGCATTCCTTCTTGCGACGGCTATACTCGCCACCTCGGATCTATTCTTTAACCCTCCGGAGGCCGTTCATGCCCGACGAACCGACCAACACCAAAGTCCGTATGCGCGTCCAGGACCATAACGCCAGGGCTGTTTATGCCAATGCATTTAGGCACAACAGCACGCAGAACGAAATCATCCTTGACCTCGGCATCAATACCGTCACCGGCCGCCCTCCCGCCACGGATGAGGGCAGCGCTCCGGACGCAGAAATGCTCTTTCAGGTCGATACCCGGCTTGTCTTGAATTACGACACCGCCCGTCGATTGACCGGTCTGCTGAGCCAGGTCATCCAGCAACACGACCAACGCTTGCAAGCCGCCGCAGCGCCGCAGGCCGCGCCGCCTCAACCCGCCGAGGTTGGGCAAGCCCAGCCGGCTGAGACGGTCTCTTGAGTGACGCACTAAATCAGGCAACACCCAAGCAAGCCTATATAGGCATGCAAGGCTGTTAATTAGGTCGATTCATCGCGAGCCATTACAGGAGCGATGAACGGACATTTCGCAATTTGACGGATACTAGCAACGCTTGATAATCCTCAGGCTTGTTGAAGATCGTCATCCGCCTGCACCGCAATTTAAAGACGTGGTAGACGCAACCACCCGGTGTCTTGCGATTGGCTCTTGGCATGGCAAAAGTGTAGAGATCATCGGATCGGTCATAAAAACGACTCCTCGACCCCTTTTTCGTCCAGAATCGAAGCGTTGTAGTCGATGTCGTAGGCAGTGTCGTACGAGGGATTTAGGAGGTCAATACGCATTCAAAGCCCAAGGCGCGAGGTGATCTCCTATTCATCATTTGAGCTATTGGGCAAAACAGATGCCTTTTTTTGGAGATACAGTTTATGGGATGTGACACATGCGATAGCCCAAAATAATTGCAGTACTGTCCGGCATACGTATGGCGTGGAGGCCCAAAATGCATCCGACGAAGAATGAGTTCATCTCCCGCCTTGGGCTCTGAACGCCCATTGACCTCCTTCGTCGTACACATACGACATCGCCTACGACGCTTCGATTCTAAGCCGCCACAACGCGGCTTTTTCTATGCGGGATGGGTGGGGGCATCGACAGGGAGAAGGTACGGGGTGGATTGATTGCCTCGATTGGTCGTGCAGGCCGGACCGAACTGATCTGCCGCCTTGTACGCGATGAGCGCGTGCTGATGCTCGTTGAACCTGCCGGTAATCGCCACCGCCCAGAACTGAAACAAGAAGCTTAAATTCCTGGAGAAGATTTTAAGCTAGGCCGGGGCTTGGTTGCTCATCACGCTTCGGGTAGGATGCAGAAATACAAACTTTCTTACCACGAAAGGGCTCTGGGGTTGATCTATTTTTGGCAGGGCAATACGAAATCGTGTTTCACTAAAGGTGCGGGGTTCGCGAGCGTTATTACGTTGGCCTGCGCTGTGATCATGGGTACGGCGAATATTTCCAGGGCTCAAGAGGCCCAGGCTGCGGAGGGTGAGTTGATCGAATTCAACCCTCCCCCGGAGATGCCGCTGGATGTATTGATCAAAATGGTCAGTGATGAGCTTTCGCTGAAGGTGTTGTACGACGAGAAGGTGGGGAACCAGCGGGTACGTTTGCTGTTAGGCGAGAAGATCCCGAAATCGTCGATGCGTGGGATCCTTGAGAGCGCGCTGCGCATGAAGGGGTTCGCGCTGGTGGAGGGGGATCAGCCTGGCTGGCTGTCGGTCGTCGAGGCGAAAGACCTCTTGGATATCGCGCCCCCGCCAGAAGACGCCGGTGAGGCAGCCGAGGGGCAGAAGCCCACAGCGGCACTGACACGGGTTTTTCGGCTGGAGCACGTCGATCCGAAGCAGATCGAGCAGATTGTTAAGCCTTACCTGACCCAGCCCGGCGGGAACTTGCAGGTGATCGAAGCGCAACGTCTGCTGATCGTGACGGACTACACGCCGAGGGTGTCTCGGATCGGGAAGGTGTTGGAGCTTTTAGATAAGCCGGCTCGCCAGGTCGAGGCGCGTTTCTACGAGATGAAGCACATCGATGCGGCCGAGGCGACCGCGGAGCTAATACGTATCTTGCAGGCGACGCGTCGAGCCGAGCGGGCTGACACGGCCGGTCAGCAGGGAGGCAGCCTGCAGATTGAGATCGTGCAGCAGGAGCGTACCAATCGCCTGGTGATGATTGGTGAGCCCGAACGCCTGGATGAGGCCTTAAGGCTGATCGCATCCATCGATGTAGACCTTGGATTGAAGACACAGTTGTATCGTTTCAAGAACGTATCGCCTGGCAAGGTGGACGCGCTGGTACAGAACCTGATCGAGCCTAGCGCGAAGAAACGGTTGTACCGGTCATCGGCCGACGAAGAGAACGGGCTGCTCGTTGTCACGACCACGCCAAACATCCATGAGAAAGTCGCTTCAGTACAAACGGACCTGGACCGTGAGATCGAAGCGACCCAGCCGGTGCTGCGTTACTACAAGCTCAAGAACGCGAAGGCAGAAGAAGTCTTGTCGACGGTCCAACAACTCAGTGGAGAAACAGTGCTGCTTCCCGGCACGGCGGTGCGCGCGGCCAGTCCTGGTGCGGCTAACGATGATCGTGAACGTGTCGGTGTCCCCGATAACGTCTATGAGAACCAGCTTGGGGGGAGTATTGACCCGAGGCTGCCGGTGGATGTTCGGCGACCACAGGAGCCCGATCAAGGTGTAGTGTCATTTGCGTCCTCGGTCCAGACCGAAGACGCGACCTTGGTATTAGACGTCAACACGAACACGATCATCGTACTCGCTGAAGGGGCGCGTCAGGATTTTTACGAAGGCCTGATCAAGCAATTGGATAAGCGTCGCCCACAGGTGATGATCGAGGTAACGCTTGTGGCGTTGAATACATCCGACGGCAGCAGCCTCGGTGTGGAGATTTCCAGGACCGGTGACGCTGATGATGAGCCACGTGTGTTGTCGTTCTCTAACTTCGGCTTGTCGGACAGTACGGACCCGGCCGACCTCCTCGCGGTGTCGGGGCTGGGATTCAACGGCGTGATCCTCAGCGACGACATCGCCAACGTCGTAATCCGAGCGCTGAAGACCGATGGCAGCAGCAAAGTATTCTCAACGCCCAAGCTGCTTGTGAATGACAACGCGTCGGGGACACTTTCCAGTACGCTCGACATCCCGTTCTTGAGCCTGAATACGGTAGATGGCGTGCAGCGTGAAACAGTAGGGGGATCTTCAGACGCGGGCACCTCTATCGAGTTAAGCCCGCAGATCAGCGAGGGCGACCACATCAAGCTGGGCTACAGCATTGAGTTCAGCTCTTTTGGTGAGGGCGGGTCGGATACGCTGCCGCCACCTAAGTCCAGCCAGAATGTGTCGAGCGAGGTCACGATCCCCGACGGGCAGACCGTGGTGATCGGCGGGCTAAGCAGCAGCGACTACGGCGAATCAATCAGCCGGGTTCCGATCTTGGGCAATATCCCGATCTTGGAGTACCTGATGTCTTCACGTTCTCGGAGCAACAGCGAGACCACATTCTTTGTGTTCATCAAGCCGCTGATCCTTCGAGGCGACGACTTTGAGGATTTAAAGTACCTTTCGCGTCGCGACTTGACTGAGGCGGGTCTGCCAGGCAACTACCCCCAAAGCGGGCCACTGCTGATGGAATAGGGTAGTTGTCGCGGTAAGATGAACAAGCCGTTGAGATCAACGATGAAACTTCTGGGGATGGAGTCGATATGACGAGCATTGAGGTCATCCCGGGGCAGCCGACACCTCAAACCGAAGCGGTTGCGGATGTGCCTATCCCATTTGTGGGCGATCTTTCGGGTTACGACGCCTATGATCGATTCCTGCGACAGATACCGATCGTTTATGCGCGGCGGCACCAGCTAGTCCTTCTACTTGATCAGGCGGATGACTCACCACCGGTTCTTGTGGTTGTCGATCCCCGTACGAGTGGCGACGCGATTGATGCGGTCCAACGGCTCGTGACGCCACAACTGTTGATCGTCAAAAGCAGCGAGGCTCAGGTCCTCGCCGCGATCAACCGGGTTTATGAGAGCCGCGACGGCCACACCGAGCGGCTGCTGGATGAGATGGAGGATGCCGACCTGGATACGCAGCTCAATGCATTGCGCGGCGCGGTCGCGGCGGGGGAGGTGGCGATCGATGATCTGCTCGAGGCGGACAGCCGTGCACCTGTGATCCGCTTGGTGAACCTGCTGCTGCTCGAAGCGGTCAAGCTAGGCGCATCGGACCTGCACCTTCAACCCTACGCGGACCGGGTCGTCGCGCGGATGCGGTTGGATGGTGTATTGTTTGATCTGCACACGCTGCCCAAGCGTTTACAGGACGAGGCGGTCAGCCGGATCAAGGTGATCGGCCAGATGGATATCGCCGAGAAGCGTCTGCCTCAGGACGGGCGTGCGACGGTGCAGCTGGGCGAGAAAGTGATCGACCTGCGCATCTCGACCGTGCCCGCAAGCCACGGCGAACGGGCAGTCATCCGCTTGCTAGACAAGAGCGCCCGACTCTTCACCCCCCATGAACTCGGCATGCCCCAGGAAGCCCTGGGTCGATTCCGGGAGTTGATTCACATGGAGCACGGGTTGATCCTGCTGACCGGCCCAACCGGCAGCGGCAAGACCACGACGCTGTATGCCGCGCTGCAGGAGATCCATTCGGCCGAGCGCAACGTGATCACCCTCGAAGACCCGATCGAATACGAACTTCCGGGGGTCAGTCAGATCCAGATCAACAACAAGAAGGGGATGACGTTCGCGGGCGGGTTAAGGAGCGTTCTGCGGCAGGACCCCGACATCATCATGGTCGGCGAGATCCGCGACCGGGAGACCGCGGTGATGGCGATCCAGTCTGCGCTCACGGGCCACCTGGTCTTCTCGACACTGCACACGAACGATGCGGCGAGCGCCGTGACACGCCTGCTGGACTTGGGCGTGGAGCCGTACCTGGTTGCGAGTTCACTGGTTGGGGTGCTCGCTCAGCGGCTGGTGCGTCGCGTGTGTAAGTCATGCGGCACAGAGGCCCCGATTCCTAATGAAGCTCGTCGGTCACTCGGATTGATTCATGATGGCCCCAGTACTTGCTATCAGGGTAAGGGCTGTGAGGCTTGCCGCGGATCAGGTTACAAAGGTCGGCAAGGTTTGTTTGAACTATTGACCCTGTCTGAGACAACCCGCGAGTTGATCCAGCAGCGTGCGACGGCCGGGCAGATTAAAGACCAAGCGATCCAAAGCGGCATGACGACGCTTCGCGATGACGGCCTACAAAAGATCCGTGACCACGTAACAACCCCCGATGAAGTCCTGCGCGTGACAACGCGATCAGCAACAGCAACGGCCGACGGCAATGAGATCTCGAACACGAAGGAGACCGGTTGATGGCGGTCTTCTCCTATCAGGCATGCCCCGCCGGGGTAGCGGGCACTAGTTCACCTGCGGTCTTGCGCGGCACGATCACGGCCGACAGCCCGCGCCACGCACGGGAGCTGCTGCGTGAGCGTGAGCTTGATGTGATCGCGGTCGATCAAGTCCGCCGGCCCCTCGGTTTAGGGTGGCTCAAAGGAAGCCTTGGCAGGAGGTCCAATCGTTATGAGGCACGTGTCGTCGTCTTCGTGCGCGAACTCTCGACGCTGCTAGCCGTGGGCACGCCGATGTTGCAGGCGTTAGACACCGCGATCGGTCCGCAAACGGTTCAGCCCCAGGGCAAACAACTGCGGTGGAATTGGCTAGACCGGGCGAGTGGTTTTGATGCGGTGCTACTGGAGCTACGTGATCGTGTTGCGGCAGGCGCAGCGCTCTCTGAAGCTATGGGTGATCACCCCGACGTATTCGATGCTCTGACCCTGCGTCTTGTCGAAGTCGGCGAAAAGTCCGGCACGCTTGAAAGCGTCCTGGACAAGCTCGCTGGCTTCAAAGAACGCTCCGCCAGCTTCCGGGGGCGGTTGACGAACGCGATGATCTACCCCGCGATCGTCCTGACGATGGCCTTCGTAGTGACCATTTTGCTGATGACCTTTG
>JAHQVV010000179.1 GCA_019634195.1 Phycisphaeraceae bacterium
GATGACGCCCGGGTTCTCCGGGTCGTCGGACTTCGCGGGGATGGCGATCGTCGGGCGGACCTTGAAGTAGTCCGGGTCGCCGGCCGGGACGATCGCGTTGAGCGGGTCTGCCCCGCCACGCAGGTAGATCGTCACGAGCGTCGGCGGGTGGCCCTGCTCGCGCAGCGCCTGGGCGAGCGCTTCACCATTAAAACCGAGTGCGGCCGCGCCCATGAACGCGCTGGAGCCTGCGAGGAATTGTCGTCGGGTTGGGGACATCGGGGTCGCTCCTAATTTATTGCTGTTGGAAGTCCGGCGAGCCGAGCATCGTTGCGAGCATCTCTTGGGCGCTCGGGCTGCGCCCCAATTCTTCGTCGATGATTCGGCTGGTCCGGTCGTTCAGACCAGCCGGTAGGACCTGTTTGGCCATCTTCTCTTTTAATTCTTTGGCGGGCAGGTTCGCCAGGAGCGCATCGGGCACACGCACGCCGCTAAGCCGGTTGCCCGCAAGATCCAATGCAAACGTCCAGCGGTAAACCAGGACGCCGGGGTCGAGCCAGGCTTCTTTGGTGTCGTACCAGCCCGTCGGGTCCGGGCACTGGTATGTGGCCTGGCCCATCAACTCCAAAGCGCGGTCGATCTGTTTGTAGTCGTCGACTTCCGCCCCGGTCGCGCGGACCGCCGAGACAACGTACTCGAACGGCGTCTTGAACTTCGTCTTGTGGTTCTGGCGGTAGAAGAAATCGTCGGAGAACAGGATCGCCTCGTAGACCTTCTTAAGGTCGCCGTCGGTCTTGCGGAAGACCTTGGTGACCTCCTTGACCAGCGCCTCACTGGGCTCGTCGCGGAGGAGGTATCGGCTGAGCTTGCGGGAGATGAAGTCGGCGGTGTACTTGTGTTCGGCCAGGGCACGGATGACGGTGATGCCCTGCTCTTCGCCGCCGCCCTTGAGGCGCGAGCCGAGGACGACCTTGTTGTTGGTGTCGTGGACGTTGGCATTGAAGTAGAAGCCGTAGTCGCCGTCGTTCTCGCCGCCGCCGGACCACCGCGCGGTCCAGCCGGTGAAGACGCGGGCGAGCTCGGTGACGTCGCGTTGGGTGTACTCCCGGTCCACGCCCAGCGAGTGCAGCTCCATCAGCTCTCGGGCGTAGTTCTCATTGAGGCCGCGTTGGCGGCTCAGGGCCCGGACAGACCGCGGCACGTTCTCGCGGTCCTCGTACCGATCCACCATCTTCTGCTCGCGCTCGGTCAGCGGCTTCTGCGACACGATGTTGTCCAGGTAGATCAGCATCGCGGGGTGCCGGGCCGACGCGAGGAGCATGTGCTCGAACTTGCCGAACGCGAAGCGGCGGATGACGTCCTGCTCCCACGCGTTGGCGAGGAACCCGACGTCGTCCTTGTTCTGGTCGATCGACAGGTGCTCACGCCAGAACGCGACGATGACCTCTTCGAACTGACGCTCGGAATAGACCGCGCGGTGGTAGACCGAGTTACGCAGTTGCTGACGGACCTTGGAACGGTTGGCGTTGCGCTCGTCCGACTCTTTGCGGCGCAGTTCGCGCTCGGCCTTGGTCGGCGGGCGGTTCTGGTAGGGGGTGTACGCCGTGCGGTATTTGCGGAAGATCTCCGAGCCGGTCATCAAGACCGACGGGCACTTCTCGGTGATGTATTCCTCGGCGTAGAAGTTGTCGATCGATGCCGGGTCCAGCTGATCGCGCATCCAGTTCTCGACACCCATCTCCATGAGACGCTCGACCTGCCCGGGGCGCGGGCCGAAGGCCATGCGGTTGAGCACGTGCGTCGCCCGCTGGCGTTCGGTGAGTGCCGGGCCCTTGTCTTCTTCGCCACGGATAGGCTTGCGCGTCGAGCTCGATCCCGTGCCCGGTGCGCCAAGCCCGAGCTCACGCAGGCGCCGCTCCTGTTCCTCGTCATCTCCAAGCGTGGCCTGTGCCATCGCGTTATCGGGGAGGCTGAACAGCGCCACGAGCATCAGGGCGAGATAAAAGGCGGGGCATCGGGCCATGAACAGTCCCTATTAGGTGATCGGAAATTGACAGGCGTCTATCGCACTTTGTTGGCGCAGTGCCAATCCACTGAATTGTAAGCTTCAAACACCCCGCATTCCAGAGTCTTCTCTGATAATCCTATTGGCAGGGCGATTCATATGTGCTTATTTCCAAGGAGATAATCCATTACGAGTATGATACGGGGATGGAAATGGACAACACCATTGAGATCGTCGGCTCGGGCAAGTTCATGCAGATGGTCCGCGACGGGCGCTGGGAGTATGTCCGCAGGCATACCGCCGAGGGCGCGGTCGCGATCCTGGCGACGACGGACGAGGGCGAACTTGTGCTGGTCGAACAGTTCCGCGTGCCGATGGGTTGTGCTTGCCTGGAGCTGCCCGCGGGGCTGGTGGGCGACACCGAGGCCGATAAGGGCGAGGCCCTACGCGTCGCTGCGGAGCGCGAGCTGCTCGAAGAGACCGGCTACGCCGCGGCGCAGCTCGAGCACCTCTACCCGATCGCGACGAGCCCGGGCCTGAGCAGCGAGATGATCGACCTGTTCCGCGCGACCGGCCTGTCCAAAAAACACGACGGCGGGGGCATCGAGCACGAAGAGATCACCGTCCACCTCGTCAAGGTCAGCGAGCTAGACGGCTGGCTCGCCCAGCGCCGCGAGCAAGGCGTGGTGATCGATGTGAAGGTCTACTTCGCCTTGGCCCTGCTGCAGCGGGCCTGACAAATCTGCCCGATCTTGTCGGCCATCCCACCGGAGCGCGATTTCGCCGCTAGAGTTGTGCTTGCATGCCTCACGGAGCCGAACCCGCCAACCCGAACCAGCAGAGCACCGCCGCGATCGTCTGGCGGCTGGTCAAGCTGACCTGGCGCTACCGGGCCGGCGCACTGGTCATTGTCGTGCTGCAAATGGGCTTGCTCGCGATGGCGCTGTCCGGGCTCGGGCTGGTCGGGCTGGGCATCGATGTGATCGGGCAGGGCCGGGGCGTCGGCGCATCGGATAAGGCGCCGCGTTGGCCGTTTGGTTTTGAGCCGCCTGGAGCCTGGACCGAGATGACGAGCGTCCTGGTCATCGCCGGCATGGTGCTGGTGCTGGCCGTGATGCGTTTCCTGCTCGAACGGGCCTCGGTGGTCTTCAAGGCGCTGCTGGTCCGCGACATCGTCGTCGACCTGCGCAACGCGGTCTACGACAAGATGCAGCGGCTGGGCTTCCGCTTCTTCGACCGCAACGAGTCCGGCTCGATCATCAACCGCGTCACCGGCGACGTCCAGGCCGTCCGACGGTTCATCGACGGCGTCATGATCGAGATGGTCATCCTCCTGATCTCACTGACCTTCTTCCTCGGTTACATGCTGTCGATCCATGTCACGCTCACCCTCGCGTGCCTGGCCACGACGCCGATCCTCTGGGTGCTCACGACGATGTTCTCGCGCATCGTCCGGCCCGCCTACCGCAAGAACCGCGAGCTGTTCGACAAAGCGGTGCTCGTCTTGTCGGAGAACGCGCAGGGCGTGCATGTCGTTAAGGGCTTTGCGCTGCAGGACCGCGAGACGGAGAAGTTCAAGGAAGCGAATGATGCCGTCGCCGACCAGCACCGATGGATTTTTCAGAAGGTCGCGCTGTTCATCCCCTCGGTGGGGCTCATCACCGCGATCAATCTGCTCGTCCTGCTTGTCTACGGCGGGTACCTCTACACCAACGACCCCACCTTCGCCTTCGGGTCGGGGCTGTTCGTCTTTGCGGGACTGTTGACGCAGTTCTCCAGCCAGGTCGGCAACCTCGCACAGATCACCAACGCGGTCCAGCGCTCGGTCATCGGCGCCCAACGCGTCTTCGAGGTCCTCGACGAGCCGTTTGAGGTCGAGTCGAAACATGATGCGACCCGGCTTGGCCGCGCGAACGGCGGGGTCGCGTTCAACAACGTCACCTTCGCGTACAACGAAGACGGCACCCACGCGATCCAGAACATCACGTTCCAGGCCAACCCCGGCGAGACCATCGCCATCCTCGGCGCTACCGGCAGCGGCAAGTCCACCCTCCTCTCGCTTATCCCGCGCTTCTACGACCCGGCCGCGGGCTCGATCCAGATCGACGGGCACGACCTGACCGACTTGGACCTTGACGACCTCCGCCGAAACATCGGCACCGTCTTCCAGGAGACCTTCCTGTTCTCCAACACCGTCAAGTCCAACATCGCGTTTGGTCACCCCGAGGCGACGCAAGAGCAGATCGAGCAGGCCGCCAAGATCGCGCAGGCCCACACCTTCGTCACCGCCGAGCTCGACCACGGCTACGACACCGTCCTGACCGAAGGCGGCAACGGCCTGTCCGGCGGGCAACGCCAACGCCTGGCCATCGCCCGCGCGCTGCTGCTGGACCCGCCGATCCTGATCATGGACGACCCGACCGCCGCGATCGACCCGGAGACCGAGCACCTGATCATGTCGGCGATGGACAACGCGATGGCCGGGCGGACGACCTTCATCGTCGCGCACCGGTTGAGCACCCTCAAACGCGCCGACCGCGTGATCGTGCTGGAGAAAGGCCGGATCACCGACATCGGCACGCACGACGAACTGATGCGGACCAGCGAGCACTACCGCAACGCGGCGGAGATCCAACTGGCGGACGACGACTCGAAGCGTTTGCTGGGGATTGCCCAAACCAATTGAACCGCCAAGGCATGACTAACTCACCCAACCAACCCCGCCTGCTCACGCACGTGAAGCAGACCGACAAGGAAGCCAAGCAGCGGCCGCTGAGCTTCGCGGTGATCCGTCGGCTGTTGGGTTACACCCGGCCGTACGCGCTGCGGCGCAACACGCTGATCGCGCTCGCGCTGATCCGGTCGGTGCAGCTGCCCGCGTTGGCGTGGGCGCTGGCGGCGGTGCTCAACGGGCCGGTGCTGGCCAAAGACTGGTCGGGCACGCTCTGGGGCGCGGCGGGGTTCTTCCTGCTCGCGCTCTCGACCGCGGTCGTCTTCCACTACCGCATGCGGCTCGCATTGGAACTCGGCGAAGACGTCATCCACGACCTGCGGGGCGAGATCTTTGCACACCTGCAGAAGATGTCGATGCGTTTTTACGACACGACCAAGCTCGGCCGGATCATCAGCCGGGTGACGTCCGACGCGGAGAACGTGCGCATGGGCGTGCAGAGCGTGCTGTTCATCACGCTGGTGCAGCTCGGCGCGATGGTCGTCGCCGCGGCGATCATGCTGTATTACGACCCGCCGCTGTTCGCGGTGGTCCTCGCCATGGCGCCGGTGCTGTGGTGGGTCAGCAAGTTCTTCCGCAACCGCTTGAGCGCCGCCTACCGCGCGACGCAGGAGAGCTTTTCCCGGGTGACCGCGACCCTGGCCGAGTCGGTCAACGGCATCCGCGTCACGCAAGGGTTCGTCCGGCAGGACACCAACGCGGAGCTCTTTGGTGAGCTCGTTGACAACCACGCGTCGTACCACGTGCGATCGAGCAAGCTGCAGGCGGTGTTCCTGCCGTTCCTTGAGCTGAACAGCCAGGTGTTCATGGCCGTGCTCCTCGCGCTGGGCGGGGCACAGGTCTTGCTCGGCGTGTTCTTCGCGGAGTACGCCGCGGCGTCGCCGATCGCTCGGTTCGAGTCGCTGGTGGTCTTCGCGCTCTTGATGCCGCAGTTCTTCAACCCGATCGCGACGATCGGCCGGCAGTACAACGACGCGCTGACCGCGATGGCCGGGGCCGAGCGCGTCTTCGGCCTGCTCGACACCGAGCCCGAGCGGCTGGACGCCGATGACGCGATCGACCTGCCAACGATCGACGGCCGCGTCGAGCTCGACGAGGTGACCTTCGGCTACCTGCCCGGCAAGCCCGTGCTGCACGGCATCTCGCTCACCGCCGAGCCGGGCCAGACCATCGCGCTCGTCGGCGAGACCGGCAGCGGCAAGACCTCCATCATCAACCTCATCGCGAAGTTCTACCTGCCCGACGACGGCCGCGTGCTCATCGACAGCTACGACACGAAACAGCTCACCAGCCACTCCTTGGCCCAGCAACTCGGCATCGTGCTGCAGCGCAACTACCTCTTCACCGGGAGCGTGATGGACAACATCCGCGTCGGCCGACCCGACGCGACGGACGAACAGGTCATCGAATCGGCAAGGGCGTTGGACTGCCTGGACACCCTCGAGGCGCTGCCCCAGGGCCTGCTGACCTCCGTCGGCGAAAAAGGCGGCAACCTGTCGCTTGGTCAACGCCAGATCGTGTGCTTCTGCCGGGCGATGCTGGCCGACCCGCGGATTCTGATCTTGGACGAGGCGACCAGCGCGGTGGACACGATGACCGAGGCGAAGGTCCAGGTCGCGCTGGCGCGTCTGCTCGCGGGCCGGACCAGCTTCGTCGTCGCCCACCGCTTAAGCACGATCCGCCACGCCGACCACGTCCTGCTGCTCGACAACGGCGAGATTATCGAACGCGGCAGCCACAACCAGCTGCTCGAACAAGCAGGCCGTTACGCCAACCTCTACCGCCAGTTCATCCAGGCCAGCGAAGCGTGATCCGGCCCGATCGCCGATTCAAACCGAGCCGCCAAGCACGCCAAGGTTTGCACGAAAACGAGCTTAAGTACCCTGCGGGTTGTGTCGATCCTAACGATGAAGCCGATCAGAAAACCCACACCCAAGGACGCGCGATGGAAGCGGAACACCAGGAAACCCCAGGCACCGGCAACGTCGGCGGGCTCATCGCCGAGGTCGAGAGCAAGATGTCCGAGCTGATGGCCTGGCACAAGGCCCAGGTCGGCCAGTTCGAAGACGAGAAGGCCAAGTTCGAGGCCGAGATGAACCTGCAGCGCGAGGCGCTCAAGGCCGAGGGCGAAGCACAGGCCCAGGCCCTCAAAGAGCAGGCCGAGCAGCAGGCACAAGAGATCACCGCACGGCGTAAGAAGCTGGATGAACAAACGGCGCAGGTTGAAGACCGGCGGGTCAAGCTTGCCACACTGGCGAACAAGCTGCGGGCCGAAGAGTCGGCCATGTCCCGCGAGTGGGGTGAGGTCCAGAAGGAGCGCGAGGCGCTTCAGAAGCAGGCCACCGGCGTCGCGAAGATGCGCGAAGAAGTCCAGGAACGCGCCAAGGCCTGGCTTGAAAACACCGCCGCCGAGTTGGCCGAGCCGCTCAAGCTCACCACCGAGCATCAGAACGAAGGCGAGCACCAGGACGAGCACCACCACGAAGCGGCCTGACGCATTGGCTTAGCCAAGCACAAAGCGTAAACGCGTGACCACAATCGAGGTAGTTCCGGCCATTCGCATTCGCTTACGCTTCGTGCTCGGATCGATTCACACTGTACGCCTCGACCTCGAACGGGTTGTCCCGGTAGGGGTCGTTACCACGCGCCCACTGCCAGACGCCGGCCAGCACATACGCAACAACAAACAGCGGGCCCCAGCGCTCGTATTGACGGACGTGCACGCGTTCGTGCTCGCGCGTGACGTCGAGCCCGGCCCGCGTCTGCGACAACACCACGTGCCCGATCGTGATCGCCAGCGCGCCGCCCTTGACGTAGGGCAGGCGTTGCAACAACGGCTTGACCCACCCGCCGTGCGCCTCAACGACGCCGGTGTGCACCGACCAGCCCCCGCCGGTCAGCCGAGCAAGCAGCGCCCACGCGAGCCCGACGAGCGTGTTCGGGCAGGCCCAGAGATAGAGCAGTCGTCTCAGCACGTGTCTATTTAAACGCCAAAGCGCCCAGGGAGGCAAGAAGACATCGAGCCACGGGTTTGACAGATGGCACAGGTCCCGCGCGTCAGCGGAGTTTGATCGTCGATAGCGCGACCGCCGCCAGCAGGACGGTGATCAGCCAGAAACGTACAACGACTTGCTGCTCGGTCCACCCGACCATGTGGAAGTGGTGGTGGACCGGCGCGCACTTGAAGATGCGTTTGCCGCCACGGAGCTTGAACGAGCCGACCTGCAGGATGACGGACGCCATCTCGAAGAAGAAGATCCCGCCGATGATGAGCAGCAGCAGTTCCTGGCGGGTCACGACCGCGAGGTAGCCAAGCGTCCCGCCCAGCGCGAGCGACCCGGTGTCGCCCATTAAGACCTGCGCTTTGTGGCAGTTAAACCAAAATAAGCCCAAGCACGCGC
>JAHQVV010000010.1 GCA_019634195.1 Phycisphaeraceae bacterium
AACCAAACATCAATTGGCCCCCGGCCAACCGACAGGCAGCAATGCCTGTCCTACCCAAGACAAGGGTACGCCATGAACAACAAAGCCATCTGGATCATCTTCATCCTGCTGTTCTTCCTGCACCAGGACTTCTGGAACTGGAGTGATCAATCATTAGTCTTCGGCTTCATGCCGGTCGGCTTGGCGTACCACGCGGCGTTCTCGATCGTGGCCGCGATGTTGTGGGCGGCTGCCGTAAAATGGGCCTGGCCAAGCGACATCGAAGCTTGGGCCGATGCGGATGATGAACAACCAGCGACAGATGGAGGCACGGCATGATCCCGATGATTGTCGTCAGTATCTATCTCGCCCTACTCCTAGGGCTGGGCATCATTTGCAGCCGGTTCTTCCGCGGCACGAGTGCCGACTTCTTCGTCGCCTCGCGATCAATCGGCCCGTTCGTTCTCTTGATGAGCGTGTTCGGCACGACGATGACCGCATTCGCGCTCGTCGGGTCAACCGGCAAAGCCTACGGTTACGGCATCGGTACCTATGGGTTGATGGCGTCGTGGTCGGGCTTATTACACTCGGCAGTGTTCTTCCTCATCGGTATCAAGCTGTGGGCCGTGGGCAAAAAATATGGCTATATGACCCAGTGCGAGTACTTCCGCGACCGTTTTGACTCGGACAAAATCGGCTACGTGATGTTCCCCATCCTGGTCGCCTTGGTCGTGCCTTACTTGCTCATCGGCATCATCGGCGCGGGCACGGTCGTCGCGGGCATCACCGGCCCGAAAGGCCCGAATCCCGGCGCATTCCCCGAGTTGTTCGCAGCGACTAACGGGGCCGTCCCCGCTTGGCTCACCGGGCTGGTCGTTTCACTGGTCGTGTTGTCTTACGTCTTCATGGGCGGGGTCCGTGGTGCGGCGTGGGCCAACACCTTCCAGACGTTGGTCTTCATGGCCACAGGCATCATCGCCTTCGTTCTGATCTCCAAAGCGTTAGGTGGTCCCGCAGCAGCCTCCCAAGCCGTGTTAGACAACGCCCCAGAACACGCTGCACGCGAAGGCAAGATCGGGCGTCTACACTTTTTCAGCTACCTCTTCATCCCGCTGTCGGTGGGCATGTTCCCTCACCTGTTCCAGAACTGGCTGACCGCACGCAGCGCCAAAACGTTCCGCACCACAGTCATCCTTCACCCCGTGTGCATCATGATCGTATGGGTGCCTTGCGTCCTCATCGGCATCTGGGCGGCCGGCTACGGGATCCAGACCCCTCCGAATAAAGTGCTGGGCGTGATGGTCGGCGTGCTCTTGAAAAACCCATGGCTCACCGGGCTGCTGACTGCGGGCATCCTCGCCGCGATCATGTCCTCGCTCGACAGCCAGTTCATGTGCCTCGGCACCATGTTTACCAAAGACATCGTCGTCCACGCGACCGGCGAGGACCGCTACAGCGACAATCAAAAACTCTGGATCGGACGGGGCTTCGTCATCGCCATCGTCGCGATCACGTATGTCATCTCGCTATTCGCCAGTGGCAAGGGCATCTTCCCGCTCGCCGTGTGGTGCTTCAGCGGGTTTGGCGCACTTTTCCCAATCGTCTTCGCAGCCGTGTATTGGAAACGTGCGACGAAGGCCGGTGTCTACGCCGCACTGCTCGTGACCACCGCCGTCTGGTTTTACTTCTTCCGCGAATCGGGCTACGGCGGCGAACACCTGCTCTTCACCGACCTGTTCAGCGAAAACGAAGAGGCCAAGCACCCGACCGAAGGTGTGATGCCGGTCGCGGTGATGTTTGCCGCCTGCCTCGTGACACTTGTTCTGGTATCCCTTGCGACCAAGGCCCCGGACAGCGCTACGATAACCAAGTTCTTCCCAAAGAAAAATGACTAGCACAACCCCCACCACGACCGACCCGGTGATGCTCGCCAAGGACAAGCTAGACGCGCATGTCCGTGAAACGATCGCCTGGCACTTCTCCCCCGCGACCGGCACGCCCTACTGGATCGAGTACGCAAAAGAGCACGGCATCGACCCCGCGTCGATCAAGACCTTCGACGAGCTCCTCGCCGCGTTCGATCACTTCGATGCGGATCAGGTCTTACGCTATATCCCGCACGAGAAGATGATCCCCAAGGCCTTCGAAGGCCGGCCGTACAACGTCTTCGAGACCGGCGGCACCACGGGCATGCCCAAGCAACGCGTCAACTGGGAAGACTTCCAGTACGACTACACGCAGTTCTCCAAAACCCTCCGCGACGAGCACTTCCCACGCGGCGGCAACTGGCTCATGATCGGCCCGACCGGCCCGCGTCGCCTGCGCCTGGCCATCGAGCACCTTGCGCACTGTAGAGACTCGTCGGTCTACTTCGTCGACCTCGACCCGCGCTGGGTCAAGCGCGTCATCCGTGAAGGCAACCCCGCACAGGCCAAGGGCTACATGACGCACGCCATCGACCAGGCCATGACCATCCTACGACACCGCGACGTCACCGCGCTGTTCACCACGCCCAAGCTCCTCGAAGCGCTCAGCGAACGCATGTCGCTCGTCAAGCTCGGCATCAAGGGCGCGTTCGTCGGCGGCACCACGATGGACCCGCAGTACACCCGCTTCCTCATCGAGGAGGTCTGCGAACAACCTAACGGCGACTCCATGGGCACCGCAGGCGTCGGCTTCTACCCCACCTACGGCAACACGCTCATGGGCGTCGCCCCCCACCGCGACAATATCAAAGAAAACGGCTGGGCCACGACCTACTACTGCCCGCAGCCGCGCGCGGTCCTGCGCGTCGTCGATCCGGACGAAACAGCGAAAACAGTGGAATACAACACGTTTGGACGCGTTGAACTGACAACGCTGACCAAAGAGCTGTTCATGCCCCGCTTCCTCGAACGCGACGAGGCCAAGCGCGTCGAGCCCTGGCTGGAGAAATACCCCTGGGACGGCGTCAGCGAAGTCCGACCCTTCGGCGCAAGCACGCAAAAAATCGTTGAAGGCGTTTATTAAGACTATTTTTATCCACAGATGGCACAGTTTTGGTTTTAAGGCAACGCATCCAATGCCATTGAAACAGCCTAGAGCACAAACCGTCTGCTTCAATAAGAAAAGCCTGCCTTGAATCTGCGGAATCTGTGGACGTAAACGAACCATGAGTACCCCCCTCCACATCCCGATCCTACGCCTCGGTACGACCTACCGCAGTGTCAACGTGCGCCAGATCAAAGACCTGAGTACAGGCGAAACCGTCGCGGAGATGTCCGTCGGCAACGCGGGGCTGCTCAAGCGGGACACATACAAGTTCGCCGACGCCCAGGCCGCGCTCCAGGCGATCCCCTGCGAGGACCTCATCGCGATGTCGGCCAAAGCGGGCGAGCTCTTCATGAACGCCACGCTGCCGCTCGGCGACACCATGCAAACACCCGGTGATTACGTGCAGCAGCTCTCGCGCACCAGCGGCCTGCCGCACACGCTGGTCCGAGCGAACATGGCCAAGGTCCACGAAGCGCTCACACACCTGGACGACATCGTGCGCGGGCTGACGCGCGGTATCTCGCCGGAGGTACTCGACAGGGGTTTCGGCGAGGTCAACGGCACCGCGGTGAGTTTTTACCCGACAACGCAAGCGCTGGGCATGGTCATGCCCAGCAACTCGCCGGGCGTCAACGCGCTCTGGCTGCCGTCGATCGCGTTCAAGACGCCCGTCATCCTCAAGCCCGGCAGCGACGAGCCTTGGACGCCTTGGCGTGTCGTGCAGGCGATGATCGCGGCCGGTATCCCCGAAGAGGCGTTCGGCTTCTACCCCACCGATCACGAGGGCTCGGCCGCCGTGATGGACGTCTGCGACCGGTCAATCATCTTCGGCGGCGAAGCGACCATGAAACGCTACGGCGGCGACGAGCGCGTCGAAGTCCACGGGCCGGGTTGGTCCAAGGTCATGATCGGCGAAGACTGCATCGACGACTACGAGAAGTACATCGACATCATCGTGCAATCGATCGCAGCGAACTCCGGCCGATCGTGCATCAACGCCTCGACAATCATCGTGCCCAAGCACAGCAAAGCGATCGCACAAGCCATCGCCGAAAAGCTTGCGGCCATCACCCCGCTGCCCAACGATGATCCAAACGCAAAATTATCTGCGCTCGCAAACCCGAAGGTCGCCGAGTGGGCGGATAGTCAGATCACCAATGGTTTACAGGCATCCGGGGCTGTCGACCTGACCGAGGCGGCCCGTGGTGGGACGCCTCGGCTTTCAACCTTCGAAGGGCGGACATACGTGCTGCCCACGCTCGTGCATTGCGACAGCTGGGACCACCCGCTCTGCAACAGCGAGTTCATGTTCCCCTTCGCGTCGGTGGTTGAGGTGCCTCAGAACGAGGTGCTCGACACCATCGGCGGAACACTCGTCGTCAGCGCGATCACGCACGACGATGCATTCACTGCCGACCTGCTCCGCTGCCGGGATATCCAGCGCCTGAACCTCGGCCCCGCGCCGACGAGCAGTGCGCAGTGGGACCAGCCGCACGAGGGCAACCTGTTCGAATTCCTCTACCAACGCCGGGCGATCCACATGGCGGGGGCAACTTCCGGGGACGGTAGATGAGCACGATCACGACGCCGACGCCGACCGACCTCGACCACACGCCCGGCACGCGACTGGTGTTTGGTGATGGTGCGCTCGAGCACCTGGGGAATCTTTGTGCCGAGCACGGCGCCAACCGCGTGATGATCATCAGCGACCCGGGCGTCACGAGAGCCGGACACACCGACCGCGGCCTGACGAACGTGCTTGCGGCCGGCCTTGAAGCGACCACCTTTGCCAGTGTTCATGAAAACCCCTCCACGGCCGACGTCGATGCCGCGGTTCAAGCCGCCAACGACTTCAAACCCGACCTGCTGATCGGCCTGGGCGGCGGCTCGGCGATCGACACCGCCAAGGGGTGCAACTTCATCTACACCAACGGCGGGGTGATGGCGGACTACCACCACTCCGACAAGCCCGTCGAGAAAATGCTCCCGCTCATCGCGGTACCCACGACACACGGCACCGGATCCGAGGCGCAGTCCTACGCGCTGATCGCCGATCAGGACACGCATATGAAGATGGCCTGCGGCGACCCCAAGGCCCTGCCCGTCATCGCCCTGCTCGATCCGTCGCTGACACTGACCCAGCCCGACAGCGTCGCCGCCTGCACCAGCATCGACGCGATCACGCATGCGGTCGAGTCGTACGTCTGCACGAGGCGGAACGACATCTCGATGCGTTACGCGGCCGAATCGTTTGTGCTCACCGTGAACGCGCTGCCCAAAGTGCTCGACGAACCCAGCAACATCAAGGCCCGCGGCGATATGCTGCTGGGGGCGGCCTATGCCGGCCTGGCCATTGAAAACAGCATGCTCGGGGCGGCACACTCCTGCGCCAACCCACTGACCGCGGAGTTCGGGACCATCCACGGCCAGGCCGTCGGCCTGATGCTCCCGCACGTCATCCGCTTCAATTCCCAGGACGCAGTAGCCAAAGCGTCGTACAACACGCTCGCCGAATACGCGGGCATGTCCGGCGTGGAAGAACTGGCCGAAACCATCACCAAGCTGCTCGGGCAAGCTGGCTTGAAAACCACGCTTGCAGATTTAGATATCGACCCAACTTCTTTCCGCGAGCTGGCACCCAAGGCTGCCGGGCAATGGACCGCCAACTTCAACCCGCGAGAGATCAAGGCCGATGACTTCGAGGCGCTGTACAACGCGGCGTATGGAGGACAAGTTTGATGCCAGACAGCCTCGTCAAATTGAAAACTGGGTCAGACACTCCTGCCCGCCATCAGTCCCAGGCTGAATTGACAGGCGACGATTCGGCCTCGCCGAGCGACAGACAGCAATGTCTGCCCCACTTTTTTGTTCTTATTGCTTTGTTGTTGATTGGCCTCAGCACCTCCGCCGAGCCGACCGACTGGCCGCACCCGCGCGGCGGCTTGCAGGGGCTTGGCGTCGCAAAAATGGAGCTCCAAGACAGCTACCAACCCGCCTGGGTCTACACGACAAAAGGTGCGGTGCTGTCCTCGCCCATCATCGTGGACGGCGTCGTCTACGTCGGCTCTGAAGACAAGCACCTGCACGCGATCGACGCGACGACCGGCAAGCAGAAGTGGAAAATCGCGACGGAGTCATTGATCGACGCCTCGCCGGTCTATGACGACGGTGTGGTCTACATCGGCACCGACGGTGGCGTGCTGCTCGCGGTCGACACCAAGACCGGCCAACCTAGGTGGCAATTCAAAACCAAAGGGCGCATCGCCGGCGAAGCCGCGGTCACGCAACGGACCGACGCCGAGGGCAACACCAATAAAGTCGTCATCTTCGGCAGCCACGACGGGCTGCTGTACTGCGTCCATGCCGAGACCGGCAAGCAGGTCTGGACCTACGAGACCGGCGACTATGTCAACTGCGGCATCGTGCTCGAGGACAACACCATCGTCTTGGGCGGCTGCGACACCATGATGCACCTGATCGATCTGAAGACCGGCAAGGGCACCGCACAGATCGAACTGGGCGGCGAGGTCGCGGGCACCCCGGCGCTCAGCAGCGGCCACGCCTACATCGGGCACATGCAGGGCGAGGTGCTGGCCGTTGATCTCAAAGAAAAGAAAATCGCATGGCGGTTCCGCGACCGCGACTTCCCGTTCATCGGCTCGCCAGCGCTATCCGAAGACACACTGCTCATCGGATCGCGCGGCCGACGCATGTACGCCGTCGATCGAAAGACCGGCGAGAAGCGCTGGGACACCCGAACACGCGGCGGCATCGAGGGCTCGCCGGTGATCGCCAACGGGCGTGCAATCTTCGGCTCGGCAGGTGGCCGCCTCTCTATCATCAACATGAAAGACGGCAAAACCGTCTGGGAGCAGGACCTCGGCGGCGCGGTCAACACCAGCCCCGCCGTCACCAGTGATCTGATCGTTGTCGGGTCAGAGGACGGCAGCATCTATGCCTTTAAGCCATCAAAAACACCCAACACGGATTGAACAACATGCCAGACGAGACCACCCCCCTGCCCGTGCTCGAGGCGGACGACAAGAAGACGACCGTTGGCAACTACTTCGTCTCTAATTACCCGCCCTACTCGATGTGGTCGACCGACCACCGTGACGCCGCGCTGAACCTGTTCGATACCCCCGCCGCGCTCGGCACGCCGCTGGGCCTGTACGTGCACATCCCGTTCTGCCGCAAGCGATGCCACTTCTGCTACTTCCGCGTGTACACCGACAAGACGCGCGACGAGGTGAGCGAGTACCTCGATGCGGTCCTCGAAGAAGCAACACGCTACGCCGCGACCGCACGCATCGAAGGCCGCAAGCTCAAGTACGTGTACTTCGGCGGCGGCACACCTTCGTACCTCTCCGAAAAGCAGCTGACCCACCTTTTTGACGGTCTCAAGGAACGGCTCGACTGGAACGAAGTCGAGGAGGTCGCCTTCGAGTGCGAGCCCGGCACGCTGAGCACACGCAAGCTCGCCTGCCTCAAGGACCTGGGTGTTACCCGACTGTCGCTGGGTATCGAAAACTTCAACGACGATATCCTCGAACTCAACAACCGTGCCCACCGATCACAGCAGGTGGGCAACGCCTACGACTGGGCGATCGACGCGGGGTTTGAGCAGGTCAACATCGACCTCATCGCCGGCATGCTCGGCGAGACCGACGAGAACTGGCAGGCCAACATCGACACGCTCGTGAAGATGCAGCCGCATGCCGTGACGATCTACCAGATGGAGGTCCCCTACAACACGACCATCTATAAGGACATGAAGGAGTCGGGCAAGGACGAGGCCCCGGTCGCCGACTGGGGCACGAAGCGCCGCTGGGTCACCGAAGCCTACGCCGCGCTCGAAGACAACGGCTACGACATCACCAGCGCCTACACCGCGGTGCGCGACGCGGCAGAGATCAAGTTCGTCTACCGCGATGCCCTGTGGTCCGGAGCGGACATGCTCGCTCTGGGCGTCTCCTCCTTCGGCTACCTCACGGCCGACAACGGCGGCGGCATGCACTACCAGAACCAGCACGACATCGTGCCGTACATCTCGGCGGTCACCGGTGGAGACCAGCCGATGTACCGCGCCTTGCCGATCGATCAGGAAGAGGCGATGATCCGCGAGTGGGTCCTTCAGCTCAAGCTCGGCAAGATCAACCGCCAGCCGTTTATCAAAAAATTCGGCGTGGACCCGTTTGAGAAATGGGCCGATATCCTCGGGGGATACGCCGAGGAGAAGCTGATTACCATAGACGGCGACGAGATTACGATCCCCCGGCAGACGCTGCTGCGGATCGACACGCTCTTGGTCGCGTTCTTCAAACCCGAGCACCACGGGGTACGCTACGCATGACGATGGCCGACTCACCCACCAGCGACATCCTCTACCCGCTCTCGTGTTTCGACTGCGACGCGAGCAAGGGGGTGACCCGCGCGAAGATCCTCGAGGCCGAGGAGCTCGCCGAGCCCTACCGCACGCTGCTGGCGCACGACCGCGATATGACCGGCACGCTGGAGACCTACTTCAAGCAGCCGATGACCCTGCGTGTCCATGTCAAGAAGATCGAGGAAGACTCGCTGTACCGGCAGGTCAGCCTGCTCTGCGCCGAAGACAGCAGGCCCGCGGAGTTTGGCGCGATCCGGATCGACCTGTCTTGCTTCGACGATGAGACCCGCGGCCTGGTCGCCGCGTGCAAGGTCCCGCTGGGCCGGGTCCTGCGCGAGCATGACGTCGCATACGTTTCGAACCCCTCGGCCTACCTAGAGGTCGACCCGGACGAGCTGCTCTGCGAAGCCCTACACGTCACGCAGGGCCCGCTCTACGGCCGCAAGAACGAGCTGACCATGCCCGACGGCCGGGCCATCGCCCAGATCATCGAAATCCTGCCGCCCCTGTCGGACGCCAACCGTATGCACGCCTAGACTCTGCCATGATCAGCAGCAACAACCAATACGACGTCATCGTGGTCGGCGCCGGGCCCGCCGGGGCCACCGCCGCCACCCTGCTCGCCCAACACGGCCGCCGCGTGGTGCTCCTCGAACGCGAGGGCTTCCCGCGGTACCACGTCGGCGAGTCGCTGCTGCCATTCTGCTACGACACGCTCAACCGGCTCGGCCTCGTCGAAAAGCTCAACGACACCGCGTTCGTCAAGAAGTACTCCGTCCAGTTCGCCACCATGGACGGCCGGATGTCCCAGCCGTTCTACTTCTTCGACCACCTCGACGGCCACCCCTCGGGCCAGACCTGGCAGGTCGAGCGGGCCGACTTCGACCGTATGATGACCGACAACGCCCAGGACAACGGCGTCGAGGTGCGCTTCGGCGTGTCGGCCAACAAAGTCCTGCAGAGCAGCGACGGCCGGGTCACCGGCATCCAAGCCAAGGACGAGCACGGCCAGACCATCCAGCTCCATGCCCCGATGACCATCGATGCGTCGGGCCGCAACGGCTTCGCCGCTAACGCGATGGGCTGGAAGCGTAAGCGCGACCCGGAGCTCAACAAGATCGCGCTGTGGACCTACTACAAGGGCGGCAAACGCGGCGAGGGGCGAGACGAGGGCGCAACCACCGTCGCCTATATCCCCGAGAAAGGCTGGTTCTGGCACATCCCAATGCACGACGACCGCATCAGCCTCGGCGTCGTCGGCGAGCGGTCCTACCTCTATCGCGACGGCCTTAAAGACCCACTGGCCGTCATCGAGCGTGAGGTCGGCTGCAACGAATGGGTCAAGGACGCCATGGCCGACGCCGAGCAGTTCGGCGAGACCTGGGTCACCGGCGACTACTCCTACCGGTCCGAGCACAGCGCGACCGACGGCCTTGTCCTCACCGGCGACGCCTTCGGCTTCCTCGACCCCGTCTTCTCCTCCGGCGTCTTCCTTGCGCTGACCAGCGGGCAACTCGCCGCCGACACCGTGCACGAAGCCCTCAGCGACAACGACCCCTCGGCCCAGCGTTTTGAGGCCTACACCGACGAATTCCAATCCGGCATCGAAGCGATGCGCAAGCTCGTCTACGCCTTCTACACCGAGGGCTTCTCGTTCGGCAAGCTGCTCAAGAAGCACCCGCACCTGCGTAGCGACCTGACCGACTGCCTCATCGGCAACATGGCCACCGACTTCGGGCCATTGTTTGAGGCTGTCGCGGAGTTTGTCGATGTGCCCGAGCCATTAGCCTATGGCCGGCCGCTTGTCTTGTTCGAGCACGAAGCGTAAGCGAGTGACTCAAATCGAAGGAAGTTCGGGTCACTCGCTAACGCTTCGTGCTCGGACCAATTCCAACCATGAAGACCCTCCTGCTCACGCCCGGCACCGGCAACTTCCACTGCGGCAGCTGCCTGCACGATGAGGCCCTGGTGCGTGGCCTGCGTAAGCTCGGGCACGACGCGGCAATCAACGCGCTGTACTTGCCGCTGGTACTCGACGACGCGGAGGGGATTAATGGCGACCAGGTCAGCATGGGCGGTATCGGGATGTACCTGCAGGTCAAGTCCGCGCTGTTCCGCTGGCTGCCCGGTGCCACAATGCGCTGGCTGGATCGGCCGAGCCTGCTGCGCAAGGCCTCGAACCGGGCCGACATGACCAGCCCACAGGAACTCGGCCGGATGACCGAGCAGATGCTGCTAGGGCAACATGGCAAAACGCGTCTTGAGATCGATCGCCTCATCAATCACCTAAGGCAAGAGGGTGCGCCGGACACCGTGTTGCTGAACAACGCGCTGCTGCTGGGCTTGGCTGAACCAATCTTCAAGGCGATGGGCTGCCCGGTGGTCTGCACGCTGCAGGGCGAGGACACGTTTATTGATTCGCTGCCCGAGCCCTGGCGGACCAGGGTCTGGCATTTGCTGTCGGACAAGGCCAAAGACGTCGAACTGTTCCTGCCGGTGAGTAGGTACCACGCGGACGTGATGGCCGATCGGATGGGGCTGTCGTTTGAACGGATGCAAGTCGTATACAACGGGATCGAGGCCGAGCACTACAAACCGCAGGACACACCGCCCGACCCACCGGTGATCGGCTACTTCGCCAGGCTGTGCGAGAACAAGGGCCTAGGCACGCTCGTTGATGCCTTTCTTCGGCTGCACGAGCGAGGACAACTCGGGCAGGCACGCCTGCACCTGGCGGGGGCCGCCTCGCCCAAGGACATGCGCTATGTCGATCAGCAGCACCAGCGCCTCGCCGACGCGGGCCTGGCCGACCGCATGCTGATCGAGACGAACGTCAGCCTGCAGGACAAGGCCCACCTGCTGCGCGGGATGACCGTGCTCAGCGTGCCCGCGACCTACGGCGAATCGTTTGGCCTGTACGTTCTCGAAGCGAACGCCTGCGGCGTACCCGTTGTCGAGCCGGACCACGCGGGGCTGGCCGAGGTTGTCGCATTGACCGGCGGGGGTATCTTGTGTGACCCGGATGACCCCGCATCACTGGCGGACAGGCTCGCCCAGCTGCTGGATGACCCCGCTCGACGCGACGCGCTGGGGCAGGCGGGTCGCACCGCGGTGCTCGAGCGGTTCACCGCCGAACACATGGCCAAGAACGTCGCAAACGCTTTGGAGACCGCATGCCTAGCACCTTCCGCCTGACAAGACGCGTTGCCTTCAGCGAGACCGACGCCGCGGGCATCGTGCACTTCGCCCACTTCTTCCGCTACATGGAAGACGCCGAGCACGCCATGCTCCGCGACCTTGGGCTGAGTGTGCACCGCGACATCGGCGACGATGTCGCAGGCTTCCCGCGCGTTAAAGCGGCGTGTGACTACAAGAAGCCCCTGCGCTTTGAAGACGTGTTCACCATCGACGTCTACGTCGCCGCAAAGACCGACAAGTCCGTGAGCTACGGCTTCACCTTCCGCACAGAAGACCAACCCGACCCGATCGCCACCGGCACGCTCAAGGTCGTGCACGCCATCAAGCCCGCGGGGGCCGGCAAGTTCAAGGCCGCTACGCTGCCGCCAGAGATCGATGCAGCATTGAAAGTCACAGAGCCATCTGATCCATAAACCGGATCGGTGGGGCGGACATTCCTGTCTGCCGTCAGCCAACAGGCCGAATCGAATCCTATAGTCCCGGCAAGCCGGGATGGCAGACAAGAATGCCTGCTCCACTTTTCAAGAGACAACACCCATGCTCGCCCAATCCTCGCCCTCCTCATCGTCATACCTCTTGTTCGTGCTGCTTACGATCGGCACGTGGGGGCTCTACGGCATCTTCCTGCACAAAGGCCAAGTACTCATCGGGCCGGATGACCCCAACGCGCGCTATAAGGCCTTCCTCTTCGTTGGCATCGCGTACTTCCTCGTCGCGGTACTCGCGCCGCTCGTGATGCTGCTGATCAGCGGGTCGGACTGGAAGATGGCCGGCAGCGGGATGAGTTGGTCGCTCATCGCGGGGATCGTCGGCGCGGTCGGCGCATTCGGCGTGCTGCTCGCATTCGGTAGTGGCGGCAAGCCCGCGGTGGTCATGTCGCTGATCTTCGCCGGGGCGCCGCTGGTGAACGCCGCGGTCGCGATCACGATGGCCGGTCAGTGGGCGCAGATCAGGCCGCTGTTCCTGGTCGGCATCGTCCTCGCCGCGGCCGGCGCCTACCTGATCGTGACCCAGAAGCCCAAGCCCGTACCACACGCCAAGCCCGAGCCCGCGCAACAAGCGCCTGAATCACCCCGCGAGTCCTAGACCTTGCCCGACGACACCAACAACGCAGCGAAGCAACAGCAGACACAAGACCTGCGTGCACTGTTGCGTTCGGCCCTCGCTGCCAACGCGTTCTACCAGCCGCTGCTCCGCGAAGCCGGCATTGATGACCCCAACGCCGTTACGCTTGAACAGTTCAAACGCGACATGCCGCTGACGACCAAGCAGCAACTCGTCGATGATCAACTCGCCAACCCGCCCTACGGCAGCAACCTCAGCTTCCCTATCAGCCAGTACACACGCTTCTGCCAGACCAGCGGGACGACCGGCAAGCCGCTGCGCGTCATCGACACCGCCGAATCGTGGCAGGGCATGCTCGACATCTGGCGGCAAGTCTTTGATCGCGCGGGTTGCAAACAAGGCGACCGCGTCCTATTCGCGTTCTCGTTTGGGCCTTTCCTCGGGTTCTGGACGGCCTATGAAGCCGCGGCACAGATCGGCCTGATGTGCCTGCCCGCCGGTGGGATGAGCAGCAGCGCACGCTTGGCGATGCTCGCGGACAACGGGGTCGATACGGTGTGCTGCACGCCGACTTACGCATTGCATCTAGCCGAAGTCGCCAAGCAAGACGGCGTTAAACTCGCTGCGTCACCGGTCAAGCGCCTGATCGTCGCGGGCGAGCCGGGCGGATCATTGCCCGCAGTACGCCAGCGCATCGAATCTGGTTGGGGCGCAAAGCTCTACGACCACCACGGCATGACCGAGGTCGGCCCGGTGACGTGCCAGGACAACGACGCCCCCGGCAGCTTGCGCATCGCGGACAACGCGTTCCTTGTCGAGGTGATTAACCTACAAACCTTGAGAAACGCCGAACCCGGCGATGAAGGCGAGCTCGTTTTGACAACACTCAAACGCACCGCCTGGCCGCTTCTGCGTTACCGCACCGGGGACCTTGTGAAACAAGA
The DNA here is from genome assembly GCA_019634195.1 of Phycisphaeraceae bacterium. Taxonomy (GTDB): domain Bacteria; phylum Planctomycetota; class Phycisphaerae; order Phycisphaerales; family Phycisphaeraceae; genus JAHQVV01. The sequence continues at coordinate 13,606 of JAHQVV010000010.1, forward strand.
CCCTGCCGATCCGATGCGGCTGATCGGCGGCATCCTCGGCCGGATCGACGACATGGTGCTGATCCGAGGCGTCAACGTCTACCCCTCTGTAGTCGACGCGGTCGTGCGTCGCTTTGACGACGTCACGGAATACGAAGTGCTGGTCGAGCAGTCCGAGGCGATGCGTGAACTATCGCTTCGCGTCGAGCCTGCTGTGAGTTGCTCCAACCCCGAAGCCCTCTGCCGACAGATCGGTGAAGCACTCCGTGATGCGCTGAGCCTGCGCGTGCCGGTGACGGCCGTAACCAGCGGGACGCTACCGGCGTTTGAGATGAAGGCCAAACGCTGGCGCGAGGTGACATCATGAGTAAGCCCGCTACCCAGGCACCGATCCTCGCCGTCCAAGGCCTGACCAAGACCTACCCCGATGCCGGCGGCGGTCAAATCACCGTGCTGTCAAGCATCGACCTGACGCTGCACCCAGGTCAATCCGCCGCGATCGTCGGCCCCAGCGGCTGCGGCAAGACCACGCTGCTCAATGTCATCGGCACACTCGACACGCCCACCGCCGGCACCGTCAGCATCGCCGGCAATGACATCACTGCACTGAACGAGAAACAGCGGGCCGAAACCCGCGCCAAGCAAATCGGCTTCGTCTTCCAGGAGCACCACCTGCTGCCGCAGTGCAACGCTTTGGAGAACGCGCTGATCCCGACACTGGCCAAAGGTGTCGACCGTAAAAGCGGCGAACAGCGCGCCGCCGACCTGCTCGAGCGCGTCGGCCTGGGCGACCGCCTGCACCACCGCCCCGACGCGCTCTCCGGCGGGCAACGCCAACGCGTCGCGATCGTCCGTGCACTGATCAATCGCCCCGCCTTGCTGCTGGTCGACGAGCCGACCGGGGCGCTGGACAGTAAGACCGCCGGGCAGATCATGGACCTGCTGATCGAGCTGAACCAAGCCGAGCAGACCGCGATGTTGATGGTGACTCATGCCGACGCACTCGCCGCACGACTGGACCGGACACTGCGTCTTGAACAAGGTCAGATCACCGCCGGGGCCGACGCATGACGCTCCGGCGCCTCATGCTGTTGTCGCTACGACGCTTCTGGCGGACCAACCTCGGTGTCCTGCTCGGCGTCGCGCTGGCCAGCACGGTCGTCACCGGCGCCCTGCTCGTCGGCGACTCGATGCGCTACACCCTTGAGCGCACCGCCGAACAGCGGCTGGGTAACATCAGCCACGCGGTCATCACCGGCGAACGGTTCATGTCCGACCGCATGGATGATGGGTACGGGGATGGTGCCGCAGGCGTGATGATGCTCACCGGCGTCGCGTCCTCGCCGGACGGCCAGGCACGGGCCAATGACATCTCGGTCCTTGGCATTGATGACAACTTCAAGCAGTTCATGGAGTTGCCCATCACACCTATGGCGGGTGAAGCGATCCTGAATGTAGCCTTGGCACAACAGCTCGGTCTCGATCTCGGGGACACCTTGATCCTGCGTGTGCCCGAACCGTCGGCCTTGCCAATCGATGCGGCGCTGGTCAACGCAAGCAAGCCGGCCCAGGCCCTACGCCTGACGATTCGGCTCGTGACAAATGACGATCAAGGCGGGCGTTTCAGCTTGCGTGCCGAGCAACGCTCCCCGATGAACCTGTATGTGAATCGGCAGTGGTTGGCCGAAGAACTGGGGATACCCGGACGCTTCAACGCGCTGCTCCTCGATGGGGATTGGGACGCCTCACCCAAACTCGACGACTTTGAGCTATCGCTCCGCGAGAGCCAAAGTAGCAGGCAAGAGCTGAGCACCCCGCGCGTCTTTATCGACGCGTCAATCCAGCGTGACCTCGCCGGCCTGGCGGGCCAACGCCTGCTGACCTACATGGTGAACACCGTCGCGAACGGCGAGAAGCAGTCGCCCTACGCGATGGTCACGGCGGCGGATCAACTCGGTGGCCTTACGCTTGCCGATGACGAGATCGCGCTCAACAGCTGGCTGGCCGAGGACATCGGCGCATCCGTCGGCGACACGGTGACGCTGACGTACTTCCTGCCGGACGAGGGCGACCGCCTGATCGAGTCGACGACACAGCTCACCGTCGCGAGCATCGTGCCGATCAAGGGTGCCTTCGCCGACCGCACGCTGACGCCGGACTTCCCGGGATTGGCCGAGGCGGATCAGCTCTCGCGATGGGACGCCGGGCCAGCGATCGATCGATCGCGCATCCGCGACAAGGACGAGGCCTATTGGGATGAGTACCGCGCGACACCCAAGGCCTTTGTCAACCTCCGGGCCGGCCAGGGCATGTGGTCCAACCGCTTCGGTACCCTGACCGCGATCCGGTTCGACAACGATATCACCGAAGCACAGCTCCTCGAGCGAATCAACGCCGAAGCACTCGGCTTCGGCGTCACCGATATCAAGGCGCAGGCCGAGGCCGCCGCCGTCGGGACGGTGGACTTCGGGCAACTGTTCCTCTCGCTCTCCGGCTTCATCATCATCGCCGCGATCGTCCTCGCCGCGATGCTTTTCGCGATGTCGGTCGAGCAGCGGGCACGACAACTGGGCACGCTTCTTGCGCTGGGGGTGACACGGCGTCAAGTATCCCGGCTCATCATTGGAGAAGGGTTGGTCGTCGCGTTGTTCGGTTCACTGCTTGGCATTGCCGGCGCGGCGCTCTATGCCAACCTTGTGATACAGGCGTTGACAGGCGTGTGGTCCGGCGCCGTCGCCGGGTCGTCCGTTCTGCTGCACATGACCGCCACGAGCCTGACAGTTGGGCCACTGGCAACGCTGGTGGTCAGCCTGCTAGCGGCGGTGATCTCGATCCATGGCCTGACACAGAATAGTGCCCGGGCGCTGCTGGCGGGCGGCGTCGGCAGGGTCTCGGGGCCGGCACGTATCCCCAAGCTCGTCTGCTACATCTTCGGGTTCGGCGGCCTCGCTATCGCGGGGCTCATCGTGATCACAAACACACAAGTCGGGATGCGCGCATCGCTGAACGGCTTTACCGCCGGGGCGGCGTGCCTGGCGGGTGGCCTGGTGTTGTTGTACGCCTTGCTGGTTGGCCGCAGGGCCGGGCCAGTGCGCGGCGCACTGCTGCGCTGGCACAACAGCCTCGCGCTGCTCAGCCTGACACGGCGCCGGGGCCGAACGATCGCGGGGGTGTTCATGCTCGGGGCCGGCTTGTTCCTTGTGTTCGCGGTATCGGGTTTCCATCTCGGCACCAATAGTGACCCGGCCGACCGCGCCTCGGGCACCGGCGGGTTCGCGCTGCTCATCGAAACCAGCCAGCCGATTCGCTATGACCTCAACACCGAGCTTGGTCGGGAACACTACGCCTTAAACGAAAAAGAACTGCCGCCGGGCTCGGTCGTGCCGATCCGCGTCAGCGATGGCGACGATGCGAGCTGCTTGAACTTGAACCAGACGCCGACACCACGCTTGCTCGGCGTGGACCCCGCGTTACTTTCCGATCGCAAGGCGTTTAGCTTTTTCAGCATGGCCCCTTGGGACCTGCCCACAACATGGGATGCATTAAATCCAGACAGCGATGAGAACGCTCCCATCCCCGCGATCGCCGACGCCAACACCGCGCAGTGGGCGCTGAAAATCGGCGTCGGCGACACGTTCACTGTGCCCAACGAGCAGGGCCAGCCCGTCACGCTGCGGCTGGTCGGCATGATCGAAAACTCTATCCTGCAGGGCAGCCTCATCATCAGTGAGCAGTCATTCGAAACCATGTTCCCCTCAACCTCCGGGCACCGACTGCTGCTGGTTGATCAAGCCGGCGGGGAGGGGGTCGACGCGACGGCAGACCTCCTCAACGAAGTGCTGATCGATGAGGGTGCGACAGTGACGCCGACCAACACCCGCCTCGCCGAGTACAACCGCGTTCAGAACACGTACCTGGTTGTCTTTCAATCCCTCGGCGGGCTCGGGGTGCTGCTCGGTTCACTGGGGCTGGGGATCGTTACGGCCAGGAACCTGCTCGAAAGGCGCAGCGAGCTGGCACTACTGAGTGCTGTCGGGATCGCACGCGGCAGGATCGCGCGCATCCTGCTAACCGAGCACGCCCTCATCCTC
>JAHQVV010000180.1 GCA_019634195.1 Phycisphaeraceae bacterium
CTGAGCTTGTAGCCGCCGTAGATCCCGATCGCGAAGAGCAGGTACAGCGACAGGAAACGCGCGACTTGTGTTGGCATCTCCAGGTCGGACTTGACCAGTGTGGCGAACACGCCCAGAAAGAAGAAGAGGATCGGCGGGCTAAGGAGGTTGTCGAGAACCAGATCGATGCTCATCAATTGCTCGGCGGGGGGCGGGCAAAGAAAATACCGCGCTGCATAGGCTTGGTAAAGCCGGGCACCGCGGCGAGAGAGAAGAAGCGGGGATGATTGGGCGGATCAGGCTTTGCGGCGGTCGCGCAGCTTGGCCAGTTGTCGGCCGACGCGCTGCTTGACCTTGTCTGCGATCAGGCTGACGTTGGCGTACAGGTCCAGGCCCCGGCGTTCGTGGCGGAGCTTCATGCCGTTGGTCAGGCTCACGACGACCCGGCAGACCTGATCGAACCCGCCACGCGGGCCGTTCTCGTCCTCGACCATGACCTCGACCTGCTCGATGCGCGAGGCGTGCTGGTCCAGGGCGGCGTAGATGCGCTGTTCGATGTGTTCACGGATGGAAGGGGTCAGTTCACTGCTGCGGCTGGCGATGGTCATCTGCATGGTGGAACTCCGTAAAGGTAGGTGAATCGAGTTACACGAATACTATGACACCTATCGGCGTAAGCTTACGAAGATTGCACCTCAATATACGAATAAATTTTCAGCTATTGCCTTTGCGCACCATATCAAGGAGGTCCCGCACCTGGCGGTGGCCCTCGACGGGGTGGCGCAGGGATCGGCCTTCTTTGATCGTGTAGTGATTGCGTCGGCCGACCTTCTCCCGGACCAGCACGCCGCCTTCTTCCAGCTCCAGCACGATCTTCTGGACCGCTCGCTCGGTGATCCCGACCTTCTGGGCGACCTCCCGCAGCAGCATGTCCGGCTCAAGGGCAAGGCAGATCAGCACGTGCGAGTGATTGGTCAGGAATGTCCAGCCCGCGGGCTTACCGTTGCTGTTTTGCTTCGATGCATCGGCCATGATTCGATCCTCTAAACGGTCGGCATATCTTACCCGCGTTCGATCGGCGGGCGGGGCGTGACCCGGGACCGGGCCTCCACCGCGTCTCGGATCGCCTCGTGCGGCGTGCGCGCCAAGGCGGTGAGGTGCCCCATCTTTCGGCCGGGCCGGGCCTGCGCTTTGCCGTACAGGTGAAGGTGCAGCGCATCGCCGCTGTGCAGCACGTCCCACAGCGGGGCGTCGTGGACATCGGAGGTCGGCCAGATGTCGCCGAGCAGGTTCACCATCGCGGCGGGTTGTTTCAATTCGACCGGCAGGGGGGCCTTGCCCAACGCACACGCGACCTGCTGATCAAACTGGCTGTAGGTGTACGCATCGATCGTCAGGTGCCCGGAGTTGTGTGGCCGCGGCGCGAGCTCGTTGACGAGCATGTGACCATCTCTGGTTTGGAAGAACTCTACGCAGAGCACGCCGACGACGTCGAGCTTCTCCATCACTTGTTTCGCGATATCAATCGCCTCGGCCTCAACACTTCCGGGGGCGCCGCTTGGCACGACGCTGACATCGAGGATGTGGCTGCGGTGTGTGTTGGCGATCGGCCCGTAGGTCACGACCTCGCCGTTGACGCCGCGGGCCGCGACGATGGAGACCTCCTGCTCAAAGTCGATAAAGCCTTCGTAGACGCAGGGCTGCTTGCCCAGGTCTTCCCACGCGTAGATCAGCCCGGCCTCATCGGCTGAGTGCAGGACCCGCTGGCCTTTGCCGTCGTACCCGCCGCTGGCGGTTTTCAGCACGGCCGGTGCGCCGATGGTCTCCGCTGCTTCGCGAAGCTCATCCAGCGACTGCACCTTCGCGAACGGCCCGACCGGGATGCCGTGGTCCTGCAGCGTCGTTTTCTCAACGATGCGGTCCTGTGCGACCGCGAGCACCTGCTGGCCAGGCCTCACCGGGCAGTGCTTGGCACACGCCGCGGCCGTCGCCGCGGGCACGTTCTCAAATTCGTACGTCACCGCATCGACCGACTGCGCAAACCGCTCGACCGCGTCGAGGTCGTCGTACGCCGCGATGGTTTTTTCATCGCACACCTGCGTCGCGGGCTCGCCGTCACCGGGGCAGAAGACGTGGGCACGAACGCCCGCGCGACCGGCCGCGTGGCAGAACATCTGCCCGAGCTGGCCGCCGCCGAGCATGCCGATGGTGGGTTGGTTTGAGTCCGTCATCGCTGCCAGTGTATCGCGGTCAGCGAATCAGATGGGACCGATCAGAGCACCGCTTCTTGGTCCACATCGCTGTGGTACTTGAGCAGCTGATCGACGCGGTTGTTCTCGTCACAGAGGACGACGTTGGCCTCGTGGCCTTCGAGTTCGGCCTCGTTGAGCAGGCCGTAGGTCAGGATGATGACCTTGTGGCCGACCCCGGTCAGATGCGCCGCGGCACCGTTGATCTCGACCTTCCCGCTGCCGGGCTCGCCGCGGATGATGTAGGTCTCGAAGCGTTGGGCGTTGTCGATGTCTAGGACCCACACCGCCTCGTTGGGGCGCATCCTCGCCGCGACGAGCAGGTCCGCATCGATCGTGATCGACCCGACGTAATCGGGGTCGCACCGGGTCACCGTCGCGCGGTGGATCTTGCTAGTCATCATCTTTCTGAGCATGGCAATGGCTCCCCGGCAAGGGGCGTGTGCAGGACATAGTATTGTAGGGCCTGCTCTTTAGCAGGTCGAGACCAGCTTCCCGGCCCTACTAGTTAGACCTATCGCGTCGAAAGGGCCTGTATCTCTCTTTTATTGCCCGTGCCCCGTCCGTTGGGGCGCCTCAGTGTGGAGTTCCAATGATTAGAAGGGTGCTGGTCACCGGCGCGACGGGGTACATCGGCGGCCGCTTAGTACCCCGACTGATCGATCGCGGCGACGCGGTGCGCGTGCTGGTGCGCGGCCGCGAGCGCGTGGAGGGCCGGGTGTGGGAGGGCATGGTCAATGTCGCGGTGGGGGATGTGTTGGATAGCTCGACGCTGTCCGAGGCGCTGGAAGATATCGATGTGGCGTACTACCTGATCCACGCGATGGGGGCGGACGGCGACTTCGCCGAGCGTGACCGGCGTGGGGCGGAGCACTTTGGCTTGGCGGCGGAGAAAGCCGGTGTGAGTCACGTGGTTTATCTGGGCGGGCTTCAGCCGGATGACGATCAACGCGCGTCGCCGCATCTGGCAAGCCGAGCAGAGACGGGGCGGGTCCTCGCCGAGCACGTGCCGGTGACGGAACTGCGGGCCGGGCCGATCATCGGTTCGGGCTCGGCGAGCTTCGAGATGGTGCGCTACCTGACCGAGCGTCTGCCCGCGATGGTCGCGCCCAAGTGGATCAAGAACCGGGTCCAGCCGATCGCGGTGCGCGACATCCTCGCGTACCTCCTGACCGCTGCCGAGGGCGAGCCGGGTGGTGTGATCGATGTCGGCGGCGAGCAACTCACCTTCCGCGACATGATGCACGGCTACGCCGCAGTGCGCGGCCTCAAGCGTTTGATCCTCCCCGTACCCGTGCTGGCGCCGAAACTCGCGGCACGCTGGGTGGGTTTTGTAACGCCGATCCCCAACCGCCTGGCCGTGCCGCTCGTGGAGGGCGTCGTCCAGCCGCTGGTCGTCAGCGATGACAAGGCCAAGCAACGGTTCCCGCAGATCCAGCCCATCGGCTACCGCGAATCCGTCGAACTCGCGCTGGGCAAGATCGGGCTCGGCGACATCGAGACCCGCTGGTCCGGCTCGCTGGGCTCGGGCGAAACCTTGCACCTCGAAGACTCCAAAGGCATCGTCCGCGAGTTCCGCCGGGTCCGCGCCGACTGCTCGGCACAGGCGCTCTACCGCTCGTTCACCTCGCTCGGCGGGGACCACGGCTACCTCACCTTCAACTGGGCCTGGCGCCTGCGCGGCATGATGGACAAGGTCGTCGGCGGCCCGGGCCTCCGCCGCGGCCGACGCCACCCCGACGAACTGCTGCCCGGCGAGGCGATGGACTTTTGGCGCGTCGAGGAGGTCGAGCCCATCGAACGGCTGACGCTGCGAGCCGAGATGAAGCTCCCCGGCGAGGCCTGGCTGCGGTGGGAGGTCTGCGAAGAAGACAACGCGGTCTACCTCGAACAAACCGCCGCGTTTAGGCCAAGGGGTCTGCCGGGCCTGTTGTATTGGTGGTCGCTGTACCCGGTCCACCTGGTCATGTTCACCCGAATGGCAAGAGCCATCGCGGCGCGCGGCAAGCAACTCGAATCAGCGGGGTGACAAGCGATGCCAAACAATCAGCAACAAAACTTGCCGAAGAAGAACTGCCCGGTCTGCAAACGCGATTGGGAGCGGGTGAAGTATTGCTCGAAGGCTTGCGCGCAGAAGGGCGGTACAAGCTAAGGCTGATGCGGATTACGGCTCGTTTTCATGTAGGCTCTGTTGCGATTCAACAAACACGTTGGTCCACTCGTCGAGATCGATCGTGCGCGCGACGATACCGTATGTCGGCTTCGGCTCGTTTGGCGATAGCGCGATCCTGCCGGGGGCTTCACGCTCCCACGTCCCTTCCTCAACCCTGATACCAAAGAACGTGTTCTGAGTCGATCGCCCCAGGCGGCGCTGCATGTACGTGCCTTCCTCAAAGAGCGAAAGCGACAGTTCTTGGAGGGGCAAATCAAAGACAGCACGCTCGGGCGAAAGCCACGTCCACGTCCCGACGAGCGTGTCGTCTTCGGCGTGGTCGCCGATCGCATCGCGGTAGGTCTCGTGTGCGGCGTTGCTGCGAATCCCCATTCGTAACACGTGCAGCTTCGAGCCTAGGACGGTGTTCGAAGCGCAGCCAACGATGAGTAGCAGGGCGGCGATCAGGAGTGCATATTTCATTGATTTCCTCGGAAATCAAGCGATTCTAACAAAAATCTAAGGCGCCAACCGTTTCACCTGCCAGCCTTCTGCATCGCGCATGTAGACCAGACGGTCGTGCAGTCTTGACTGTTGGCCTTGCCAAAACTCGATGGTGGAGGGGATGACGCGGTAGCCGCCCCAGTCGTCGGGCAGGGGGATGGGGTTGTCCAGGCCGTGCTCGTCGAGGGCGGCCTTGAAGGCGGCCTCGAGTTGTCCGCGGTCCTTGATAGTCTGCGACTGGTTCGACGCGATCGCGCCGAGCTGGCTCTTGACCGGGCGGGTCTGCCAGTAGGCCTGGGCCTCGTCGCGGCCGACCTTGGTGACGGCCCCGCGGATGCGGACCTGCCGGAACAGCTTGTCCCAGTAGAAGACGAGCGTCGCTTCAGAGTGTGCGCCGAGTTGGCGGGCCTTGGCGCTCTCGTAGTTGGTGTAGAACGTGAAGCCGCGCGGGTCGGCGTCTTTGAGCAGGACCATGCGGGCGTCCGGCCGGCCGTCGTAATCGACCGTCGCCAGCGTCATCGCGTTAGGCTCCATGATGTCCGCATCGACCGCCTCTTTGAACCACGCATGGAACTGATCGAACGGGCACTGGGCGAGGTCTGCCACATCGAAGGACGGCGCGTTGTCGTAGCTCTGGCGGAGGCTGGAAATGGACATGGTTCATCCTTTTGGAGCTTTGATGGTTACCACACTAGCCGGGCCGGGGGCCTGGGTCGAGGGTTGTTGGCAATAAACCGCTCTCAAAGGTGATAGAGGCTGTTTTTTGTCGCATGTCTAGAATTAGATGAATTGTGAAATTCCTATAAAAACGCTTGCCTGATCACTTGCCTGATCACCAGAAGGGGGTATATTAGGCCCAGCCATATAAAGCTACGCCTTTGTATGTAGCCGGTGAACATATCTGCCAAGGTGGGTACCGAGGCGGGAGAAAAGAAACAGAAAGAGGGAATCAGACTTATGTTGAAGATGAACAAGACTTTGGCGTCATTGACCTGCGGCGCGGCGATTTGCGTTGCGGGGCCATCGTCCGCGCTGCTGGCGTTGCCGATTGAGAACACCTTTGACAGTGGCTTGGAGGGTTTTGAGGCGGTGGGGATTGGTGTCGAACTTTCTCTCACGCCTTTTAGCCTTGTGACCAATACCGGCGACGCGGTACACAACCCCGCCGGCGGAAATCCTGGCGGCTTCGCTGAGTTCACCGACGCGATTGAAGAGCCTGCTTCGTTCCTGCAAGCGCCCTCGCAGTACACGGGCGACCTGAGCGCGTACGCCGGTGGCACCTTCTCCTACGAGCACCGCCTCTTCGATGAAGGGTCAGACGCGACCAGCATCCAAGACTATGTTGTCATCTTGATCTCTGGCGACCCGAACGACTTAAACGCCTATGTCGCCATCGTTGAAGGGCCTGAGCTCAACGAAGCCGATACCGGCTGGGTACCGATCTCCGTGACGCTGGACGAGAGCAACTTCACGCCGGCTGATGAAGTCATGCTAAGCACCATCGACCCATCGCTTCCTGACGAAAATATCGCGGAGTTTACTAGTGGTATCCCTTTCATCGATACCGAGACGGAGATGAGTTTTGATCAGGTGCTGGGCAATGTGACGAACCTGTTGATCTCCTTCGAGCTGGTCGACAACAATTCAACGCAGGTCTCCGAATCAGCTGGTGTTGACAATGTCCGTTTGGCCCCGGTCCCTGAGCCGAGCTCGCTGGCACTGCTGGGCCTGGGTGGTCTGCTCGCGGTGCGACGCCGTCGCGGGTAAAGTCCAAGATGCGCTTAATCTTGAAAAGCCCGACGATTTTGTCGGGCTTTTCAAATAGGCTTCGGGTCGTTTTGATCACGCACTAGCAGGGTTTTTCTTGATCGCGCTGGGCTTGGCCTTGGCGGTGATGTCGAGCATGCGCTGAAGCGCGGTGATCGCGTGCTTGCGGGCGTCGGGGTGCACGCTGATGCGGTTGACCACTTTGCCCTCAGCGAGGTTGTCCAGGACCCACAGCAGGTGCGGCATATCGATGCGGTACATCGTCGTGCACAGGCACTGGCAGCTTGAGAGGATGCGGGCGTGGACGCCGCGCTGCTTCGCTTCATTCACCAGGCGATTGACGAGGTGTACTTCTGTCGCGATGGCCCATCGGCTGCCTTCTTCCGCGCCGCGGATCGCCTGGATGATGCCCTCGGTGCTGCCGGTCATGTCGGCCTTCTGGCACAGCTCGTACGCGCACTCGGGGTGGGCGATCACCGTCACGTCCGGCCACTCGGCCCGGACCTCGTCGACATGCTCGGGCCGGAACAGCTTGTGTACCGAGCAGTGGCCCTTCCAGAGGATGAAGGTGCTGTCGAGGATCTGCTGCTCGTCGTTGCCGCCCATGTCGTGCTTGGGGTCCCAGAGGCACATCTGCGTCATCGGGTCGAAGCCGGCCTGCGCGCCGGTGTTCCGCCCAAGGTGCTGGTCGGGCAGGAAGAGGATCTTGACTTGCTCGCCTTCTTGCAGGGGTGTGTCGCCGCCGGTCAGGGCCCAGTCGAAGATCTTGTCGCAGTTGGAGGAGGTGCAGACCGCGCCGCCGTGCATCCCGCAGAAGGCTTTGATCGCCGCGGTGCAGTTCATGTAGCAGACCGGGATCACGCGGACGTTCTCGCCCGCGTCGGCGAAGACGTCGTGCAGCTGATCCCAGCAGTCCTGGGTCTGGTCGTAGTCGGCCATGTCCGCCATGGAGCAGCCGGCGCCCATGTCCGGCAGGATGACCTGCACGTCGCTATCGTCGCCGGCTTCTTTGGAGGGCGTCAAGATGTCGGCGGTCTCGGCCATGAAGTGGACGCCGCAGAAGACGACGTACTTTGCGCCGACCTCTTGGACTTTTTGAGCGGCGAGTTGGGAGAGCTTGAACGAGTCGCCGTCGAAATCGGCGAACTGGATGACGCCGTCTTGCTGGTAGTGGTGGCCGAGGATGACCAGATCGGACCCGAGCTCGGCCTTGCGCGCCATGATCGCGTCGGCGAGCTGGTTGTCGCTCATCTGCGTGTACTTGTCCGGGAGGGCGGGCTGCCAAAGCATCTTGGGTCACTCCTTGGGTGACGCTGCATTATAGGCGATGGGATTTGGTCTCACGCAGAGGCGCGGAGGAAAGGCATTGGTTAAACGAATGCCTGGGTGCCAGTGTTTATGCCCGCGTCACCGGGTTCTGAATGCCTCGCTTCGCGCCTTTGCTTGATGCAAAACGAAGGCATCAAGCTCACTTCGTGCCGGACAGCCGACGGACGGTGTGATCAAAGCCCTTGACCATCGTGGTGATGAAGGCCCAGACGATGGTGGCGTAGCCCGCGGCGGCGATGATGGCGGCGAAGACGAGGGAGACCCGGCCGATGACCGTGCTGCCGGTGCCGTCCTCGAACTCGGCGACCCAGCCGTGCGGGTCGACGAGCATGGTGAGGTTGGTCGCGGGTGAGAAGGCGTTGAGGGCCGGGCCGATGAGCGGGATGTTCTCTGCGGCGGTCAGGCCACAGAACGCGAAGACCAGCGCGCCGAAGCCGATGATGGCGACGGACGGGACGATCGCGCCGAGCACGCCCTTGGCACGCAGCGACGAGTACATGCCGACCGCTACGCAGACCGCGATGAACGGCAGGAGCATGACCAGCAGCAGCAGCGGGGCCTCGAAGTACAAGAGCGGGGTGGGGTTGACGGTTCGGCCGCCGGTGTAGCTGTTGATTTCTTCGTAGAGCACGGTGGTCTGCGGCCAGCGGTTGATCTTTCCGACCACGGTATACAGGCTGACGATGGCGAGGCTGAGGACGGGCAGGGCGATCAGCAGGCTGAGGTATTTGACCAGGCCGCGGAGCTTGCCCCAGATGTAGTAGCGGGGGGTGATGGGCGTGGTGAGCATGATGTCCAGCGTGCCGTCCTCGCGTTCCTTTGAAACGCTGCCCGCGGCCATGTATAGAGCGACGAGGGTGATGACCGCGACCTCGGCGACGAGCAGGGCGGTGAGGGCCTGGCGGAACCAGTTGGGCGGGCTGTTGGCCGGGGCGTTGGGCCCGGCGGGCGCGTTCTTGCCGGGCTGCCAGTAGGTATCGAGGTGGTAGTAGGACAGGAGGATGCCCAGCGCGACGAGCCCGATCGCGAGGAAGCCGTAGCGGGCGATGATGCCGCCGAGCAGCCGGCCGCGGGTGTTCGCCTCGCGCCATGCAACGGGGTTGCCCGTGCCCAGGGACCGGGCGCTGCGGGTCTTGAGGCCCGACACCTTCAGCTTGGCCTTGAGCCAGAGCATGAGCTTGCTGTCACCCGACCCGATGCGGCGGACCCAGAGCGAGCAGAAGAGGATCATGAGGAGCGACCCGCCGGCCGTGATCGTCGCGTAGGCCGCGAAGGGCCGACCCAGATAGAAGCGGATCAGCCCGCTGTACCCGGCGAGCGTCTCGGCGCCAGGCGGGCTGTAGTTCGCACGGTTGATGCTCGCCTCGAGCACCAGAAGCGGGTGGATCGCGGTGAGCACGGTCGTCTGCCCGGCTATCGGCCCGAGGTTACGCAGGAGCATCAGGTCCAGCGCGCCGACGACGATCAGGTACGCCGCGATCGAGATGACGAACGTGAAGACGGCCTTGCGCCCGCCGGCCCGCATGACCGACAGCACGACCGCGACCGCGCCGACGAACAGGGCGGTTAGCCCCGCGACAGCGAAGGCGACGAAGATCGAACTCACGGGTACCCCGCCGAAGATCAGCATCACCGCGAACAACGGCAGGCCGCTGAGCAGCAAGGCGAGGATGAAGAACAGCCGGCCGATGAGCGAGCCGAGCACGATCTGCAGGTTCGATAGCGGCGTGGTGAGCAGGATGGCGTAGGTCTTGCCGGACTGCTCGGAGGCGATGGCCCCGGCCATGAAGATCGGGGCGATGAGGCAGACGAGGATGACCTGGCCCATGGCGACGACGCGGAAGATCTGCGAGCCCGCCTGGGCCAGCTCGCGCAGGTCACCCGAGCCCCCGAACCCGCCAAAGGCGACGAGCCCGAAGAAGACGATCAGCGTGATCACGACGACGTAGCTGAGCCTGACGACCGCGTGCTGGTTGCGTCGCGAAGCGCCCTGGATAATCCGGACCACCTGGGGGTTGCCCGGAACAAGTCGCCACAGCCATGAAAAGAGGGCTTGCATGAAGGCGATAGTTTATCGTTTGTCGTGTATTGCTGGGTCGATCCGATTACGAAGCGTTCGCGAGTGACCCGAGTCTCGGGTCACCCTGGTCACCCGCTGACGCTTCGTGATCTGGCAAGGCGGCTAACGCGTATGCGTCTGCGTCAGCTTGTCGAGGGCTTGCTGCGAGGCTTTGGGCTCGACGATGCCCAGCAGGACCGCGCTCTGGACACGGGCCTCTAACGCTTCGTCGGTCTTGCCAGTGTTATCGAGCGATTTGATGGTGGCCCTGATCTGGGCCAGGCGGTGGTCGATCAGGGCGTTGACCGCCCAGGGCCCGGCCGCGCTGGCGAGCTCGGCGGTGAGGGCGTCGCCGACGTAGCCGTCGCTGTGCAGGTTCAGGTCGTCGTGCCGGACACCAACCGAAGGGTTGGCGTTGAGCGTGCGGTCGTCGCTCTGCGCGAAGCTGGCCAGGTGGGTGAACGACTTGACGGGCTTGCCGCTGGCGGTGTCGATCAGCTCGGTGATGACCTTCAGCTCGCCGGTCTTGGTGTGGGTCTTGACGGTGTAGGGCCAGTCGTGGTGCAGGGTGACCTTGATCTGGTGTGGGGTGCAGGAGAGTTTGTGGCGGAGGCGGTCGACGACCCTGCGCTGTCGGCTGGCCGAGCTTTTCAGGCTGTTGTAACGCGAACTGCTGAAGCAGTCGCAAGACGTGCCGCCGATGTGCCCTGAGCAGCGGAAGGACGAGAGCCGAGACTCGATGCCACGGAGTGTCGACTCCTCGTGCCGCAGCTTGCTTTGGACGCGGTCGTACTCGGGGTTGTGGCGGAGTTCTTGGGTGGTGTAGCGGTGCGTGCGGCGGGAGGTGTTGGTCAGACGCTGGTCGATATCGGCTTTGGTGATCGACAGGCGCAGCTCGTAGGGCTGGCCCCGGCCTTGCACCACCAGGCCGCGCTGACGTTTGGATTGAAGCGTGCCGACCAGCGCGCCGCTGAGCTGTCGCGGGTCGATCGCGCCGCGCTGCCTTGCGCTGGTCGAGATTGACAGGCCGATGTTCAAACGATCACGGATGGCCGCACGCATCTGGATCACACCCTCGTCCAGCGATTTGTTGCGCGTGTATGACCGGCCCTTGGCGTAGTTGAGCAGGGCGGCACCCAGTCGGCCGGCCTGCTCGTGTTCCTGGGCCCATGCGGTGTAGACGTAGGCCATGCCAAGCCGGGCCTCACGGAAGTTGTCGCGGTAGGTCAGGGCCCGTGCGTAGGACTGGTGGGCTTTGCCCAGCTCGCCTTTTTCAAGGTGGCTGTCGCCGCGGTGGGTGTGGTCTGCTGCGGCGCGTCGGGGCAGGGCGCTACGCAGCTCGCCGAGCGCCGGGTGCGACCGGTCGATGGCTAAGCCGCTGTCGGCCAGCGCGATCGCGTCGTCCCAATTTGCCTGGCCCGCCGCCTGTGTTGCTTTGGCGAACTGCTCGTCGGCGCGAGCCTGCTGGGCCTTGGCCTTGGCGAGCAGCTCGTTGGCCTGTGGGTTGTGGGGCCAGGTGTTTAGCGATTGGGTGAGCGACTTGATCGCCGGGCCCATCGTGAGCTGATCGATCAGCGCTCGGCCGTCGCGCTGTAGCCGGCGCGCCTCGGCCAGCTGCGCACGCGCATCGTAGAGCGCCGCACGCGCGGGCAGCAGCCCAGCATTGGCCGCGATGGACTTGAGTTGGGTCTGCTCGGCAAGCAGCCAGCGACGCTCTGCCGCCTGCGAGAGGCCCTCGCGGTACTCGCTCAGGCCTGGGGTGTCCGGGCGCAGCGCCTCGGGGTTCAACGACGCCAAGGCGTAGGCCGCGGACTCGTCGGCCATGTCGTGCTGCATCGAGCGCATCAGGTGCGCACGAGCGGTGTCGAGGTTGCCGTGGTCAGCCGCCGTGACAGCCTGTGTGTAGCGCCAGCGAGCGGCCTCCTTGAGCACGACGGGGAGCAAGGCCGATGGCTCGGCGTAGTTCGGGTCCTGCCGAATCGATTCACGCAGGTGGCCCAGTGCTTGTTCGTAGTGACCTTCGACCCGGGACCGCCGCGCATCGTCAAAGGATACGCGCGACCGCGCGACCGCCAGCTTGGAGAGGAAGTCGCTGTCCCGGCCGTAGCGTTCTTTGTTCGCCAGCGCCCGCTCGTAGTGGTACACCGCGCTGCGCATGTCGCCGGTGTGCGCCGCGGCGTCGCCTGCTTTGTTGTGTTTGTACGCTGTGCAGCCGGTGAGCAGAACCACTAATGAGGCGGTGACGAGCAGGGCGGCGATCGTTTTCATCGAAGACTCCCGGGTAGGTGGGGTTGGACCCGATATCACGCTTTGGCCATAGAAGCCGGAGAGGAACGACGCGGCGCTGGGCGGCCCGGTTACCGCGACCTTAACATTTATACGTGTACGGACTAGTTCTTCCAAGCACTTTCTGCTGAAATTCTCCGGGCCCGGTATCCTGTCCCGCGTGTTCATCCTCAAGTCCACCAACCTGGTCAAGGCATATAACGGGCGAACCGTCGTCGATAAGGTCTCGTTTGCCGTCGAAGAGGGCGAGATCGTCGGCCTGCTGGGCCGAAACGGCGCGGGCAAGACGACCAGCTTCCGCATGACGATGGGGATGATCGACCCGGACGCCGGGCAGGTCGTCTTCAACGGCAAGGACGTCTCGACGCTGGCGATGTACCAGCGGGCCCAGCGCGGCATGGGCTACCTCGCCCAGGAGCCGAGCATCTTCCAGCGGCTGACCGTCGAGCAGAACCTGCACGCGATCCTGGAGACGCGCCCCTTAAGCCGCAAGCAGCGCAAGGAACGGGCCGAGCAGCTCATGGCCCAGTTCGACCTGACCAAGATCCGCAAGAACAAGGCCGCGCTCTGCTCCGGGGGCGAGAAACGCAAGCTCGAGATCGCCCGGGCCCTGGTCACCGAGCCGTCGCTGATCCTGCTCGACGAGCCGTTCGCCGGTGTCGACCCCGTCGCCGTCGAAGGTCTGCAAGACGAGATCCGTCGGCTGCGCGACCAGTTCGAGATCTCCATGCTCATCACCGACCACAACGTCCACCACATCCTCGCGGTGTGTGACCGCGTCTACGTCATCGCCGAGGGCAAGGTCTTCGCCGAAGGCACGCCGAAAGAAATCATCAACGACGCGAACGTGAAACGCGAGTACCTCGGGTCGATGTTCAAGGGCGACGAGTTTGATTGATCTTTGTCCGTGTAGCGGGTGACGCGAAGCGTCCCGTTCGACGGATTTGAAATGCTTCGCAAGGGACGCTCCGCGTCACCCGCTACACGAAAGCCCCATGCCCCACGACTACACCGACAACACGCGCGGCATCCGCCTGCAAAAAGCCATGGCCGAATCGGGCCTTGCTTCGCGGCGCACCTGCGAAGAACTGATCGAAGCTGGACGGGTCACCGTCAACGGCACGCAGATCAAGGAGTTGCCCGCGTGGGTTGATCCTGCCCAAGACGCGATCAAGGTCGATGGCGAGGCCCTGCCACGCACGCCCCGCAGCCGACGCGGCAAGGAAGACACCGCGATCGGCAAGACCTACGTCATCGTCAACAAGCCGCGCGGCGTGATTACGACCAATGATGACCCCGAAGGCCGTCGGCGAGTCATCGATCTGGTTGATGACAATCACTTAAGCCGTAAGCGACTTTTCCCGGTAGGAAGACTCGACGCAGACTCCACGGGGATGATCCTGCTCACCGACGATGGTGAGCTGACCCACCGCCTGACGCACCCGAGCTTCGAAGCACCCAAGGAATACCGCGTCACCGTCGGCGGCACGGTCAGTGTCGAAGCACTCGAGAAACTCCGCAAGGGCATCTACCTCGCCAGCCCCAAAGAGATCGGCAAATCAAAATCGGCGGAGCCCCCGGAGGGTTCAGCCCCGCGCAAAAAATCCGCTGCAAAGAAGGCCGCGCCGGACGCGGTCCGCATCCTCCGCGTCGAGAAAGACCGAGGCAGCGGCGACCGCACGATGCTCGCGATGACATTGCACGAGGGACAGAACCGTGAGATCCGCCGGGTTCTCGCCAGGCTCGATCTGAAGGTGAAGAAGCTTAAGCGCGTTGCCATCGGCCCGATCCAGATGAAGACGCTGCGCAGCGGGAGCTGGCGCGAGCTGTCCGGGCCGGAGGTGCGGAAGCTTCGGAAATCGGTTGGGCTCAAATAAAAGGGGCAGGAGCCTCGCCCTCCCAAAGATTTCGACCAGTTAAGGACTCACACCTCGCCCGTGACCTCGAACCCCTTGCGGTATTCGCGTGTCATCAATGGGTTGGCGGCCTTCGCGCCCTCGCCGACGAACCTGCCTTGCTTGTTGTCGAAGGTGAGCTTGCTGCCGTAGGTCCACTTGATTCCGGCATCGACGCCGTTGTCCGTGCGGATCTTGCCGTAGCGGGCGATCGATTGCTTAAGGTCGTCGTCGTGGCCGAAGCGTTCCATGACTTGCTCTTGTGGCATGGGCCTGCCGACCTTGTAGGCGATGTTCGAGACGTGGGCCAGGTCTGAGGAGTAGCCGGCCGACTCGATCTCGCTGGTGAGGACGGACTTGTCGTTCTTCTGGATCGCGTCGATGAACTTGCCGTAGTGGGCGCTCTGGTTACCCTTCCACTTGGCCAGTTCGCTGCCATCGGGCGCGAGGACTTTGCCGCCGCCGCGTCCGCCGCGGAACTCGCCTTTCTCGCAGTTGATGATGACGCCGACGCCGATGCCTTTGTAGGCCGGCCGTTTGAGGTTGATGGTCTCGCAGGTGATCGGCACGTCGCCGTACATCATGCGGACGAGCAGCATGTTGGGTGTGTTGCCCGCGTCGTCCCAGGCGAAGCGCCCGCCCATGCACTCGACGGAGTCGGGCAGGGCCATGGGGTCCTTGAGTGCCCAGCGGGCGAGGTCGGTTTCGTGCGGCCCCTGGTTGCCCAGGTCGCCGTCGCCGGTGTTGTAATCCCAGTGCCAGTCGTAGTGGAATCGCGGGCGCATGATGGGCCGGTCGGCGGCGGGGCCGAGCCACATGTTGTAGTCCACTTCCTTGGGCGGGGTCAGTGGCTTGTCGAGCTTGCCGATGCTCTTGCGGTTGCGGTAGGTGAGCACGCGGATCGAGTTGACCTTGCCCCACTTGCCCTCGTGCAGCGTTTCGAAGAACGGGGTGAGCCCGCCACAGCTGCGGTTCTGGAAGCCGGCCGAGACAATCCGGCCGTACTTCCGCGCGGCCTTGGCCATCTGTCGGCTTTCATAGACCGTGTGCGACACGGGTTTTTCCATGTACACGTGCTTGCCCGTCTGGCAGGCCCAGATGGTCAAGAGCGAGTGCCAGTGGTTGGGCGAGGCCGAGACGATCGCGTCGATGTCCTTGCGCTCGAGTATCTTGCGCAGGTCGGTCGTCGCAAACGCATCGGGGAATTTGTTGGCCTGCCCGCCGAGGTTCTTCTCATCGACATCGCAGAGGCCCGCGACGGTGACGTTCTTGAGCTTGCTGAACGAGCCGAGCAGCCCCTTGCCCCGGCCGCCCAGGCCGATGAAGGCAACGCGGACCTTTCCATTGGCCCCGAGCACGTTCGCCGTCGGGCCAAGGGCCAGCGCACCGGCACCCACCGCAGCGGTCTTCATCAGGGTTCGTCGTGTGTAGCGTGTCTGCATGGGTGTCTTCCTCTTGTGTGTTTTGCCTGCCGACTGCATTCGAGTGATGATCATTGGCCCCGCCGCGCGGCGGGTGCTATTTATACTCGCTTTGAAAGCTTACTCCTTATTAGGATCTGCTTGATTCTTCTCAGGTTTTCTTTGCATCGTCTCCTCGATCCACTGATCATACTTGCCCGCGATATCGGCTTCCTCGGCGGTGCCGGCGAAAAAGACGAAGCGGTAACGCAACTTGAGTTCTTGGCCCCGCTTAAGCGTGTACTTGCCTTTGCCACGAGGCTTGAGTTTCTCGAAGTCGCTGATGCCGAACGGGTTGGCGGTGACCAGGCCGTAGTCCCGAGCGTGCCACCAGGTGGGGTGGCGGAGGTTGGTGGGGTGGTCGAAGATCGCAACGCCGCAGGTCTCGCCATCGATCATGCCCCAATAGGCGACCCATTTGGCACGCTTGCCCCAGACCTTGCCGTCTTTGTCGCCGTTGCTGTTGATCGCTTTGCCGGTGGCGACGCCACCCTTGAGCCGGAGCTGCGGCGCGAGCCGGATGGCCATCGTGCCCTCCTTGGTGTCGCCGAAGATTATCTCATCGACGGCATCCGCAGGTGCCAGGTTGTGCCAAAGTTCAAGTACGCGTGCCCCATCTTTGAGAACGTCTGCAGCGTAAGCGGTGTTGTTGGTAAGAATTGGATCGCCACCAGGTTCGAGCCAAGTGTCAGTTCGTTCGTAAGCGACGAACGGCCCGGATGGGCTCGTTTCTTTTTTTTGGGGAAAGAGTATCCTTGGCGTCGTCTTGCTCGATTCGATTTTGGCTTTCTTGTCGTGCCAAAAATCAACACCATTAACGTTGCCATGCGCTAGCCACAGAGACTGATGGTGCGGGTGATCGTCGGATTCTCCCTCGACACCCTTGATCATGGGAAAGTCGCGTGTCATTTTTGCGCCGGTTGGTCCGACGATTGGGTAGAAATACGGGATGCGTGCTTCGCCGTAGGCTTCGGTCTTGCCGCGGATTAATGCTGTGAATGGCTTGTCTACGAGATTGACGATATCAATGCCGGGCTTGATCTCGACCTTGGCTTTTTCCTTTTCCTGCCACCCCTGGGCACAAATTGGTTGAGCAATCGATAGTAAGGCGAATATCAAAGCGGCGTATCGTTTCATCTGGGTGAGCCCCTCTTATGGCTGGTTTGTTTGTGCAAAATTTTCTCGGAGCGCACCCATACTCTGCCGTGCGATCGTCGGGGCATCTGGCGTATAGTCGAATACTTCGACGCTGACCCAGCCGTCGTAGCCGGTCTCTTCGAGAGCTTTGGCGATCGGCGGGAAATCGACTTCGCCCTGGCCGGGGCCGCGGAGGTTCGGGTCGTTGGCGTGGAAGTGGGCGGTGTAGGCCTTGCAGTCGCGGACAATATCGATGATGGGCTTGTCCTCGCTGGCCATCGCTTTGACATCCAGGTGCAGTCGGCAGGCGGGGTGGTCGACGCGCTCGATTAGCGCGATCGTTTCTTCTGCCGTCGTCATGAAATTCGTCTCGCTCGGGCCCAGCGGCTCGAGCGCGAGCGTTACACCCAAAGGCCCGGCCACCTCGCAAACACTGCGCAATACATCCGCGGCACGTTCGGCCGCGGCATCGTAATCTTCGCCCGGCTCCAAGTCGCGCTGCTTCGGGCTGCCCCAGACCATGACCTTTCCGCCCATCGCGGCGCAGAGCCTTGCGAGGTGCTCGACGAAGGACGCGGTCTTTTGCCGCACGACGCCGTCCTTGGTGGTCAGGTGCAGCCCCTCGGGTTTGACGAGAAGCCAGTGCAGGCCGACCACGTCCAGGCCGTGCTCGCGGGCTTGCTTGCCCACTGCGGCAGCGTCTTCTTCGCTTAGTTCCCGGGGGTCGGGGTTGAGTGTGAAGGGTGCGATCTCGACGCCGTCGTAGCCCGCGGCCTTGATGTCGGCCAGGGCCGCATCAAGCGGCGTGCCGCCGTACGTCTCGTTACAGATCGCAAATCGTGGCATGGGCATCCTCTGGCAGCACCCGCATAGACGGGTGTTGCAGATCAGAGCATACAGCCTTTGAATCGAGAAATCCGGTCGAACGGCCCCACGACTTGAAGATGCCGCAAGCCGCCTAGCCCGCACACCGTTTGTCGGTGTTGCGTGTCCGGGCGTCGGCTTCTTGCTGGCAGATCAGCCGCAGGGCTTGGCGCAGGTCGCCCTTGCTGCGCTTCAGGGCGGTGTCGTAATCGATCGCGCTATGCGCAGCGTAATGCAGTTGCTCGCCCAGTCTCTGCAAGAGCGCCGCGGTTGGCTTCGGCCTAGCCAGCGTCTTGAAACGCACGTCATGATGCGATGTGACAACCACGGCCCCGGCCCGCCTCGATGCAAGCCACACCCACGCCCGGGCCCACGCGGGCAGCAGGTCATAGCCATCCAGCAGCAGCGCGTCGGCAGGCCTGGCCTTGCGGATCGTCCGCCGCCATTCGGTCGGCAGCGCTTTGTGCTTTCCCTCACCAAGCCCCAGCGGGAGGGGGGACAGCCCATGGCGCATCAGCTCGTCGCCCAGTGCTTGGATCATCACCGATTTGCCAGACCCCTTTGGCCCGCAGATCGCTCCGCGGTAGCCGTGGCGTCTGAGGCGGAAGGCGACCTCCTGCATCTCATATTCGTAAGCGATGTAGCTCATTGCGTCGATGCGCTTGAGGCTCAAGGGGTTACTTAGTTGCTTAGTCGGTCTGGACAGTGCGGCCTGCATGGTGCTCTGATCGGCTGATCCACGACCCGCGTCAAGCCCGCCTTGTAATGAACGCAAGGACGCCAATAAAAAACCCACGCAAACAAGCGCGGGTCAACCATTTAACGATTGTGCGGGTTGTGTCACTTGGCCGAGGCATGGAGCTCGCTGACCTTGGTCCAGTTGATGACATCAAAGAACGCATTGATGTAGTCCGGCCGACGGTTTTGGTAGTTAAGGTAGTACGCGTGTTCCCAGACGTCCAGCCCGAGGATCGGCCTGCAGTCGCTGCACCCTTCAAGCGGCATGACGGGGTTGTCCTGGTTTGGTGTTGAGCAGACGCAGAGCTTGCCATCCTTCACGCCCAGCCAGGCCCAGCCCGATCCGAACCGCGTCGCGGCAGCGTTGGAGAACGCTTCTTTAAACTTGTCCATCCCACCGAGGTCGCTCTCGATCGCCGCGGCGAGCTCTGCGGCGGGTTCGCCGCCCTGGCCCTTGGGAGCGAGGATGGTCCAGAATAGGGAGTGGTTGGCGTGGCCGCCCCCGTTGTTGCGGACCGCGCCCTGCTTATCGGCCGGGAGCTTGTCGAGCATCGCGCACAGGGCCCAGGGGCACTCGGGCACGTCCAAGCCTTCCACCGCGGCGTTGAGCTTGGCGACGTAGCCGGCGTGGTGCTTGCCATGATGGATCTCCATCGTTTTGGCGTCGATGGCCGGTTCGAGGGCGTTGTGGGCGTAAGGCAGGTCGGGGAGGGTGAATGCCATGGGTTCTCCGAGTATTTGGTGTCAAAAGATCGCTAAAGCCTGTAGGCCTAGAAAGTTACTCTAGGTGGCTTATTCAATCCGGTCAAACCGACCATATTGACGGAATAAGGATGAATCTAATCGATAAAAACGGTCGAAAACATCTTTATGTGCGAAAAAAGCATCCATAAAATTTGTCTGATAAAATCATAAGAACGTTATGGACGTATATTCAATTTATAATTATTCTAAAGAAGTGGAACAATCACTCATCGCAGTACGTTAGACCAATAGATAGCCTACCAGGCCCTGTCGTATAAGGAAAGGACGCCGAGATGAAACAGATGACCCCAGATAATTCACCTTTTGCACGCGTTGCGTCGCGAGGCGGTCTGCGTGCCGCTAGTCGAGGGCGCCGGCTTTCGCCGCGGGATGAGGCCGACTTGAAGCTCGTGCTGCACAACAAGTACGAGTACATCAACTCGGACCTCTTCGACCTGCCTGAGAAGCAGGCCATGGCCCGCATCTTCGATGAGGCCCCCGAAATCCAGAAACCCGACACGTCCTGGTACCACCCGGTCATGGACGCGAAGGACGCGCTGTCGCGACAGTCGCGTAACACCGGCAGCGTGCTCCTCACTGCCAAGCAAGAGCAGGCCCTCTTCCTGCAGTACAACTACTGCCGCTTCCGTGTCTGCCTGATCCGTGACGAGCTCCTTGATCGGCCGGACGTTGACATCGACCTGGCCCGCGAGATGCTGCGTTGGTACCGCAAGGCCGACCAGCTCCGCGACCAGATCGCGCAGACCAACCTCGCCCTGGTCCTCGCCATGGCCAAGCGAACGCGTATGAGTGAAGTCGACTTCGGCGACCTGGTCAGTGAGGGCAACATGGCCCTGCTCCGCGCGGTCGATAAGTTCGATGCGGGCCGTGGCTTTAAGTTCTCGACCTACGGCTGCCGGGCGATCCTCAAGGCCTTCAGCCGGGCGGGTATGAAGCTCAGCAAGCACCGCAACCTCTTCCCGACAGGCTTCGATCCCGAGTTCGAACGCTCCGACTACATGGAGACCAAGCGTGCGACGCAAGAAGATGACTGTGCCGACGAGGTGAAGCGGATCGTGGAGACCAACCAGGCCCATCTCTCCAAGATCGAGCAGCAGGTCATCAAGCACCGCTTCAAACTCGTCGCCCCGGATGTCGCGGATGAGCCCGCCCCCCCGATCGTCCGCGAAGACGGCAAGCCGCTGACCCTCCAGCAGGTCGGCCAGATCATCGGCGTCACCAAAGAGCGCGTCCGCCAGATCCAGAACGGCGCCATGGCCAAGATCCGCGAACGCCTCGAAACCGGCTACCTCGCCTGAGCCGGCCGAAGACAATCCGTTCAACAACACTAGTTGTGAGACCCGCGGTGCAGTATGGGCCGCGGGTCTTTTTCTACTTGCACCGCTCACCCGCACCCCGCCCACTGCGACGTGACACAGAACGTGCAGGTCACGCGCCTTTAAGGCCAGGCCCGAAAATCTCCCCGCGCGCACAACCGGCGCGCCCCAGCGCACGTGCCGCTCAAAGCGGGGGGGGCTTAAGTCCACCCGCCAAGCGCTCTGACCCTTCAATCAAGCCCCATCGCGACTGCCCGCGCGCACAAATCACCGACGACACCGCCCCCGCAACGCCCGCTAGCCAACCCGGCTGCCAGGACTGTCGGGCAGGCCCCGTTTCCTGCACGCGGTGTGATGGGGGACTTGAAGTACGGTTCCTGGAACCTTTTCTGCCCCCTGCACGGCACAAGCCGAACACAGTTAATGGTATGCGACACCATTGCAACCCGTTCGCATACGCCGTCAAACTGATACCGAACTGGCAAAAGTTTGAGAGGCATTGAGTGACTTGAAAACGCCTAACAACTCGCAGCTTCCTCACGAGAAGGGAAGACGAGACTACTTGATAGCGTCCCATATCGTGCCATCGACGTCCGTCGCGGGGTTGGCGGCCCCATCAAATAGTTCGGCAGCTCTTTGCTGTTCGACATGACCATCGGCGAACGATATGTTGGTGCGCTCGCCGTGGGCGTCTAACCGCACTGAACCATTATTGACAAGGTTGAAGACCCCAGTGCCGTTCTGCCCCCAAGAGTTGGCCCACCCCACGACGCCGTTCTCGATGTAATAGTCAAAGAGCGAAACCGTTTCGGACGGCTGCGTGAGATCATCGATGCTTCGGCCTTTCCGCAAGTTCGAAGGGAACGTAAAAGTCGCGCCTGCGAGCCCCCAGCCGCTGTCAAAATCCGATTGATTCTTCCACCCGTTCATGCCATAGCTCTTGGGGGTGAAGTCGACCCCCCGGACGCGGCTGGCGAATGAAGCATTGTCGGACCGGTTGACAAAATCGGAGGGGCAGAAATAGACTTCTGATCCGGCAACCGGCAGGCCGGTGGTACCTAAACCGACGTCGGCCTCGGCCTGCGATAACGACCGGCCATCGTAGCCCCCGAGGCCCAGCCGGTCGTCCCACACATGACCGGGGGGGACCGGGTCGTGGGTGTTGTGGGGGAACAAACCACGGAAATCGCTTTGATATGCGGCCATCGCGATATTGAGTTGCCGGAGATTCGACTTGCAGGCAGAAGCCCGAGCCGCCTCACGCGCCGCACTCAACGCCGGCAACAGGATCGCGATCAGCAGGGCGATGATGCTGATCACAACAAGAAGTTCGATCAAGGTAAAGGCGCGTAGGCGGGCCATAGGATTTTCCTGTACAAACAAGGGGGAAACATAATGCTGCGGCCAAACGACGGTGGCTGCGAAAACCTTCGGCCGCCTCTCGGCGACCAAAGGCCTTGAAGGAGGATCGATTACGACGCGCGCCGGCGGCGGGCGATCAGCAGGCCGCCGAGGCCCATTACCGCGAGCGAAGAGGGCTCGGGGACGACTTCGACAACTAGCAGAGGTGCGAATTCGTTGTTGGTATCCGCCGCGTTCACAGTGGCGAAGCGGGTTTGAGAGGGTGCCGAGTCACCAGCCCCGCTATCCCACCAGACGAGCATGTTGGGGGCAATGGTGGGGTTGGTCAGCCAGTCCAGGTTGCCGGTGACGTCAAGGGTGACTTCATACATCACGTCGCCCAGTGTGCTGTTTGAGTTGCTGGAGGTAAGCGACCCAAGCGGATTGAAGTTGGCGTCGTTACCGGTGAAGCTGCCGCCGCTGCCATTGGACCAGGGCACACCATTGGTTTGGTCTTTGTTGTTCCAAGAGTTAACGCCATCCGAGCCGGTATCCGGTCCGCTGAGTGAGGCCCAGTCGGTGTCGCCGTCGTCCAGCCGGCCGAAGATCAGCGTGGTCTCGCCCCAGCTGTTGCTGGAATTCCAGAGTTTCAGCTTCACGCTTGCGATCTGCAATGAGCCATTGTCCAGGCCCGTCTGGGTGGCCGAATCAAGCGACGCGAACTGGATAAGGCCGTTGCGGCGTTGGCTAATCGTGCCGTCTGCCGTGCCCCAAAGGGTATCGGCACGGTCGTACTGATTTGCGGAAGTGCCCTGGTTCCGGATCAGACCGGCGTTGTCCGCTGTCGCGCGTAGCTCAAAGATCGTTGCGGCCTGGGCCGAGGCACCGGCGAGCGCGGTCACGGCGATGAGTGAAGCGGTGGTAAAGAAACGAGTCATGTCAAATCTCCTAAAGGGGAAAAGGTAGAAAGTGTGCGACGTTGCACGGGTCGCCCGGACTGGGCTTCTAATCAATCAAGTCCTTTAAAGCCTCGCCAGTGGCGAGGGCATGATGTTTCTTGATTTGCTCGGGGTCGAGTGCTTTGGCGTAGAGTGCGACCTCATCGAGCCGGCCACGGAGAGCACGCTGATGACCGTGACCCAATGGCGTCTTTGCTGCGTCGGGGTCGGTTTCCTGAACAACATCCAGGGCCGATCGGCCGAGCCGAACCGCCGCAGGGCCGAGCATGCGGGGGGTGTAGCCTGCTTGGTCGACGGGCTCCCCGTCGAGATACAAAGTGACACCATCGGTGCTTTTGACAAAGACAAGGTGCTGCCAGCGGCCGATCAGATACTGCTTTGTCGAGTAAATCTCTTGCTTTTCCGCACTCTGCAGATCACGCAGGGGGAAGCACCGGATCGCGTGCTCACGCCAGTTCGGCGGCCTGTGTACCCCCCACCACTTGGCGGGCTTATCGACCCAGAAGTCGTTGCCGAGTTCGAGGGATAACAGCTTGGCATCGCTCGCATCGCTGAATTGATTGCCTTGCTCCGGGTCGTAGAGGCTTAGAAGCGTGCCAACGGAGTTGTCTTTGTCCACCTCGTATCGCTCATTGGTGAAGTACCAAAGCTCGATGGTGTACTCATCCAGAGCACCCAGAGCTGCGATTGATTCACGGGTTTCGAAGTAGGCGTAGGGCTCGGCTTGATTGGTAAGCAAAGCGGCCTTACCGACCACCCCGTCTTCAGTGAGTTGTGCGTTGCCGATGACAGTCAGCTGATCACGGTCGGGCTGGATTTCGCTCTTGATGATCTGGCCCGTGTCGTTTTCAAAACGCCAATAGGCCACCGGCTTAGCCTCTAATACCGACGCAACATATGGGTGTGGCAAGTCTGCTTGAAACACCGGTGCTTCAGTAACCGCGATCATCTCCAGCGAGCCGGTCTCGGCTTTCACCCGGCGGGCCTGTGATGTCTCCAGCACCACCGGCTCAAACGCGCGGGGCGACTGCTCGGTCGGCTGGGCACGCACCGAGCCGTCCATCACAAGTACGGTACTGCCGCTTTGTGCATCGGCCGCGACGCCAAACTCAGTGCCGAGATCGACAACATCCATGCCTGGGGCGTGGACAACAAAACCCTTGCTAGAAGGTGTTTCGCACTTGCCAACCATTTTCCCGCTGTGCAGGCGGATCGCGTTGTCGTGGTCGGTCAGCTCAAATGTGCAGGGGGCTTGTAGCAGGGCCTTCGCACCGCGGAGGGTGGTGATCTCGGCGAAGCCATGGGTTAGCGTGAGCCGCTCGTGGGCGACAAGCTGGACGCCCATGGGTAACTGCACGGGCTTGTCATCGGATCGCCACTGCGCGCCGACGGCGTCGGTGAGCGTCGCGACCACGGGCAGTGTGGTGGGGGTGGTTTCATCGGGCCAAACAGGCGTTTCCACGATCGGCTGATCGTTGTCGGGTCCGCCGAGTAGGACGATGGCGAGCACTACGCCAAGCAGCATCACCGCGGCGATGGCGCCGCCGACGAGCGTTCGGGTCAGCAAGACTTTGCGGTGCTCGGCCGCGGCCTTGTTCGCCTTTTCTTCACGCCACGTTGTAAAGTTCACCGGGCTTTGTAGGCCTTCCTCGTTCAGCCGTGTGAGCTCGGCGAGGGCCTGGATCGCGGCGTCGCCGTCCTTGGTCGTGGCGGGCTGGTCGGTGCTGCGCAGGGCCTGGTCGAAGCGGTCTTTGCGGAGCTGGCTGCCGATCTGCTGGTGCAGGCGGACGGCGGCGAGGAAGGCGCGGGCGTTGGCTTTGTCGGCTTGGATCCAGTCTTGTAGCGCGCGGGCCTGCTCGGGCGTGGGCTCGCCGTCCAGGTAGGCATCGATCTCGTCGGTGGGTCGGGTCATTTGGGGTGTTGTTTAGGTTTCGGAATCGATTTTCTTCTTCATGCACTCGGCCAGCGCGGCGCGGGTGCGGTGCAGCAGGACGGACACGGCGTTGGCGGTCATGCTTAGGCGCGTCGCGATCTCTTTGGTGCGCAGGTCCTCTTCGTAGCGGAGCTTGAGGGCCTGACGCGACTTGTTCTGGATCTGGTCCAGGCAGTTATCCAGCGCGGCCTTGTACGCGGTGGTGATCGGCTGTTGGTCGGGCGCGGCATCGGCCAACGCATCGAGCGTGTCTTGTGAAAACACGATCTTGCTCATCGCAAACGAGCGGCGGTGGTTGAGCACGCGGTTGCGGGCGATCACGATCGCCCAGCGGAGGAACGGCGTGTCGGGGTCGTACTTGTCGAAGTCACGGGCCACAGCGACCGCGACCTGCTGCGTCAGGTCCTCCGCGTCGTGGAAGTTGGGCACCGCGGCGTAGAGGTACGCGCTGATGGCCGGCTGATGCGCGTACCAGAGCTCGGTCATGAGCGCGCGTTGTTCGGAATGTTCCTGTGGGCTCGTCAATGGATGGGATCGGCAGATAGGATCAGAACAGAGGTACAGCGTCTTCAAAGGCTTAGTGCATGAAAACCGGATTGCTTACAGAAAATCAGATAAAGATTGCAAATAATCAGAAAAAGGGCTGTGCCCTTGCCCGACATGGCCCGCAACTGCTGGAAGACTGGTCCCCCACCGATACAACACCAACCCCGGTCCCAGTGCGCCCAGCCGCGTTTTGGCGCATCCCAGCAATGCATCATGCCGGCCGATCGATCTAACGATTAGCCCGTTTCTGCACATCGGGCGTCAAAGTGCCATAAGCAGCAGCATCCCCAAAAAAATGATTATTTTTGCTTTTCTCATCATTTTGTTGTCGCCTTCTACTCTGTTCGTGACCATACACCATGGAACCCTTTTATGGCCAAGGAAAGCTTTAAACACTCTCCGGACGACGCCTCACGGCTGGCTCTGCTCTGGGGCAGGGCCCAGCACTCGGTGTCGGCCTACGTCCACGCCGCCGTCCGTAACCACCACGACGCGGAAGACGTGGTCCAGGCGACGGTGGCCTACATCGCCCATCACTTCGATGAGTACGACCCGGAAAGGCCGTTCCAGGCCTGGGCGATCGGCATCGCGCGCTACCGCATCCTCGATCACCGCAACAAGAACAGGCGCCAGCCGCTGCTGCTCGGCGACGATGCGCTCGAATCGCTCACCCACGCCATGACA
>JAHQVV010000181.1 GCA_019634195.1 Phycisphaeraceae bacterium
AAGCCCCAATCACGACCCCCGCGCGCACAGACGCCACGCCCTCAAACCATTCGCAACGCAGCCAAACAGATACAGCACCCCTCAGAACACCGTACTCGCCAAGCCCATGCACGGCGTGTGCGACACAAAAAACGACTCCCGACCCTTTATCTGGCCCCGTTGGTAGCGCCGACGTACGCCCGCGCGGTACTGGATCAGGCACAAATGCTGTGAGTACCGAGGTAGCCGTACGGGAACGGATCGTGAGTAGTTTTAAACGGGAAAGAAGTAGAGCGTGTACCAGTGGTCACCAGAGCTCATCGATATCGATTTCCGGGGCACGAAATGCATTGCCGGCCTGTGACTCGAAATACTCCGAGAAGGCGTAGAACTCCGCGTGGCCATCCGCGAACTGGGTGTTCATCTGGCGGGTCGAACCGCCGGGGTTGTGCCACTGGGTCCTGGGATCCGCGAGGTCACGATTGGCGTGCCAGTTCCACTCACTGAAGAGCAGCTTCTGAGACAAAGGCCCGGCGGGCATGCTGTTCTGTGATATGTCATAGAACTTCCTGCTGTCGAGATCCATCGCTTGGTTGTTGGATTGCCCCGCTCCCGTGCGCCCAGTAACAGACGCCACACCGAAGTTCGGGCCGCCCCACTGGATCAGGTAGCTGTTACCAAACGATTCATAGGCCGAATTGACCCCCGGCGTGAGGGGGTCCCCCAGATCGCTGGGGCACCCGGCAATCTCAGGGTGCTCGACGTAATCATTGATGACCCGTTCGGTTGCGACGCCCTCATGCAGGAACCCCGATAGGTTAGAGGCAAAGGCCGTTGAGCTGCCCGCCGGGCCAACCCAATTGGACCAGCTGCTGTGGGTCGGCATGGACTGGTCGTTATCAACGGCATACGCAATCAGGCCGACACCGATCTGCCTGGCATTGGACAGGCACTGTATCTGCCTGGCGAGTTGCCGGGTTTTGCCGAGCGCGGGCAGCAGGATCGCAATCAGCAGGGCGATGATCGAGATGACAACGAGAAGCTCAATAAGCGTAAAGGCGCGAGGACGCATGACAGATTCCTTCCTATTAGCGAACGATCTCAACTTGAATGAGAAGAGAATGTATGGGGCGCTCAACCCCGATCGAGTCTGACCGGAAAACATACGCGCCGGCAACAAAGCCGAGGTGCAAAAGATGTCGCGCACCTCTCGGTGCACAACACCTTGTGAAGGACTCGAGTATTTATCCACGCCGTCGGCGAGCGATCATGAGACCGCTCAGGCCCAGCAGCGCCAGCGAGCCGGGCTCGGGAACGGGAACCCCGGTCACACGCACCTCAGACAAGCCAGTAACAGCAGTGCTTCCGTGGTTAGAATCAATGCGGATCTGGATAAACTGACCGGTTAAGCCGGTCAAATCGAAATTCTGAGCCGAGATATCCCCGCCTGCGGAAATCGCGAGGTTGGCATCCGTGATCACCTCGACAAAACTAGCGTCGCTTGGGTTATCAGATGCCGAAGCAGTACTGGAAATGAGGACGTCAAACTGGTTGATCCCGCGGTTGAAGTTACCGCCGGTTTGATTCGCCTGCCAGAGGTGCAGGGTCTCCAAATCGACTTCACTGCCAAGGTCATAGATCAAACTAACACCGGTGGTTGTACCGACTGCAGAGTGCCACTGGCCAAAATCATCACCGCCGTTGTCTTGGCCGTGGGTTGCGGCTGCAGACTCTTCAGAGAGCGCGACGTCCACCGTAGGGCCGCCAATATTGGTGCCGATCTCCTGAATCGTATGAGCGATATCGGTAGTATCGTTAAAATTCGAGGTAGCGAAGCCGCTGACCGGGCGGATGAAATCCGCTTGAGCGGGCGCACAGACTGTGACCAAGGCAGCGGTTGCAAAAGCAGGCAGTAAGACCTTAGAAATCGACATAGTATTCCTCCGTAGTATGGAAGTGTGTAAAAGAGAAAAGTGAAACAAACGAGTCAGAGACGGCATCAACCGTGCATGACCCAAGGTTTATTCATTGGCGTGATCCTCCTGAAGAGCCGCTTGCAGAATCAATGGGTTTCATCTCTCGGCCAATAAGCTTCCAATCAAGGTAAAAACTCACAGCGCCAGGCCCATCAATCACTTCATTGTTTTGAAAATTGATAACTTCAAAATCGATCGTGTTCTCCCCCCGGACCAAGTGCTCTGTCACAGATGCATAGCGGGTTGAGCGAATCAGGACGCCGCCCTTGGAGAGGTCTTCTAGAACGATACGCTCACCATTGACGCGGATGGCATGCAGCCGGTTGTCTGCCGCGTAGTGCATCGCGATCTGCGTCTGGCTCGGATCCATCGATTCGGGCAGGTCAATGACCGTCCTGAAGAGGAAGGACACGCTGCCCTTTAATTGGCTAGCCGGGTGATCGGGGGAAAGACTGAGGTCCCAGTTCAACCACTGCGCATCGCTGCCGGGCAGAACCGCGTGATAGCCCCGCGCCGCGATCGCGCGCAACGGCTGGGGGGAATCGAACGGCCGGTCGTTGCACGCGACGACGTGCCAGTTCGGGTCGATTCCATTGATCTTCGTGCCAAACCCGGTGCCGGGCAACGGCTGGACGGTTTTTGCAAACTGTTGGTGCAGTTGGGTGAAGCCCTGGTCCACTTGTTGTTCGATCGAGATGGTCAAATCGCTACCGGCCTGATCGGACAACCGGGCCGTTTGCCCGCGTTCTAACGCCAGCCGGATGTCATCATCATCGGCAACTAATTCGACCTCGCCGGAGAAGACCGTGGCGACCACCGCGTCACCCTCAACGTGGACACCGAACTCGGTCCCCAAATCGATCACGTCCATACTCGGTGTACGCACGACAAAACCTTTAGACCGCTCGGTCAGGCAGATGCCGACAAGTTTGCCGGCATGCAGCCGCAAGGCGTTGTCGCCGTCGAGCAGCTCGATGGTTGCCGGCGCCTCAAGGATCGCGACCGCGCCACGTTGCGTGGTGATCTCGGCGAAGCCGTGCGTCAGCGTGTAGCGCTCGAAGGCGACGAGCTGAGCCCCCATCGGCATCGGCACGGGCTTGTCATAAGAGCGCCACTGGGCACCAACGCTATCGGTCAGCGTCGCGACAACGGGTTGATGAGCCTGGGGCGGCGTGTCCCACAGCGGGGTGTTCGCCAAGGGGTCGGTGATAGGCTTGTCCTGGCCGCCGCTAAAGACGAGGAACAAGGTCAACGCGATCAGCAGTACCGCTGCGACCGCACTTGTGATGACGGGTTTGGAATGAAGCAGGCGGTTCGCGGACTTGCCCGCCACCCAGCGGAGTTCGCTGAGGGCATGGGATAGTGTGATATCTTGATCTTTGGCTGAACCGGTGCCGGGGCTGATCGCCACCGGGTATTGAGAAGTCTCTGCGGACGCTTCCATCTCGGCAAGCGAGCCGAGCAGATCGAGATCGCTCTCCATGTCGAAGGCGTCGACGATGGCCTGCTCGGTCTGTCGGTTCACAAGATTCTCTTTGCCCAGAACGGTCAGCACCTGGTGCGTGCGGGACAGATGCAGGAATGCCGCGGCGTTGGCGGGGTCGGCTGCGATCCAGTCGTCCAGCACGCGGGCCTGCTCGTCGGTGAGCTGGCCCTCGAGGAAGGCATCGATCTCGTGGTCGGGGCGGGTCATCGTTTGGTCTAGCCCTCCATTGAGTCCTGGACGCAGTCGGCCAGGGCCTTGCGCGAGCGGTGCAGCAGGATGCTGACCGCGTTGGGCGTCATGTCCATTTCATTGGCGATGTGCCGGGGGCGGAGGTCGTTCTCGTAGCGGAGCGTGACGGCCTTGCGGGCGTGGGTCTGGAGCTTGCCCATGCACAGCTTGAGTGCGGCTTTGAAATCGCTCTGACGGATCGGCTCGACGGGCACGGCATTGGCGAGGGCCTCGACCGTCTCCTGCGAGAATACGATCTTGCTCATGGCGTACTTGCGTCGGTAGTTCAGCACGCGGTGGCGCGCGATCCCGACCGCCCAGCGGACGAAGGGCTGCGACTCGTCGTATTGATCGAAGTCACGGGCGACGGCCACGGCGACCTGCCCCAATAGATCTTCCGCATCGTGGTGGTTGGGCACGGAGGCGAAGAGGTACGCGCTGACGCTGGGCTGGCTGTTGTGCCAGAGCTCGGCCAGGCGGGCGCGTGCATCGGAATCGTTCGGCTTGGTGGGCTGGTTTGCCATGAGTGGGACGCGAGCGAAAGCTCGTTGCGGATGGGCCTCCACCTAGTTTGTGCATGGGGCTGCGGATTCTTTCACCCTATTCCCATAATTTCTTGTAGTTATTTGTTTTGCAGGCAGTATGTCGTTGATTCGCAGGGCTTTACCGCTGGGTTTGGCACGCATGGTGCAGAGAATCTGGCGGGCGCAATGGAGGCCTTAGATGGATCGGGCTTGCGGGCGATCGGTGTCGGAAAAAGTGTGTGCGGTGCGCACGGGGTTGCTGGGGGGCCCTTGTGCGCAATGAAAAACCCCGCTTGGTGGGCGGGGCTTATTCCGCGTTGATGGGCCGTGGAAGGATCAGTCCAGATCGGACGGGTCGTAGATCCACTGGTTGGCGGTCTTTATAAAGCCAGTCAGTTCGCCTTCGGTGAACCAGAGGGCGAGTTCGCGTTCGGCGGACTCCGGGGAGTCGCTGCCGTGGACGAGGTTGTTGGCGCCGGACATGCCCAAGTCGCCGCGGATGGTGCCGGGGTCGGCTTTTTGGCCGTTGGTCGCGCCGATGAGCGTGCGGCAGACGGCAACGGCATTGGGCCCTTGGATCGCGCAGGCGAGGACGGGCGAGGACGTGATGAACTTGAGCAGGCCGGGGAAGAAGGGCCGCTCGGCGTGCTCGGCGTAGTGCTGCTTGGCGAGGTCTTCGGAGACTTGCACGAGCTTCATACCGACGAAGCTCAGGCCTTTTTCTTCGAAGCGCTGGAGGATCTTGCCCATCAGGCCGCGCTGCACCGCGTCGGGTTTCAGGAAGATGAGGGTGGTTTGCATCGGTTCACTCCGTTGGATTGTTCGCTGTTGAACCCCGTTTGGCACAGCCATCAGCCGGGGCGGAGAGTATAGCGGGTGCGGTCGCCGGCGTCGGTTTCGGCTGGTTATGAACCTTGTTTTCCGCCTAAAAACAGCGATTACACTCGAATTTTGGCGGAATTATTGGCCCATCCCATCGGTTGGGGTACAATAAAAATCTTGTACAGACCGAGAGGGTCTGTGGAGCTTGCAGTGCAGGCTTGCCGACTGGCGGCCCGACATACGACGCGAGCAGAAACGATTCAGGTCATGAACTTCATCCGTACTCAACTACAGACCAAGCGACGACGCCTGGCCCTGGCCGGCCTGGGTGCAGGCTGTTTCTTCAGTGTGCTCGTTTGGTCGGGTGTCGAGGCGTTTACGCGGACAACCGAGCCGGTGCCCCTGGCGGCGACGGAGTCAGCGGGCAACGTGCCGAGCCTGGGTGACAGGCCCGCGCCGGCGATCGAGATTGAGATCCCAACGCCAAGCTATGAAGTCGTCGGCGAGGTCGTGACGCCGCGCGTGGTTGAGCCAGTGGTCACGGACAAGCGCACCGCGGTTACCGCGCCGGGCAACAGCATCAAACGGGACCGCGCGGGCAAGCCGATCATCGTGGACGGCAAGCCGTGGACCGGCGAGGTCTTCGACCACAAGCCGATCCGGCCGGTGAAGACGCGCACGATGAAGACCACGGCGTACAGCCCGGACGAGCGTTCGTGCGGCAAGTGGGCCGACGGCATCACCGCCTCGGGCAAGAGCGTCTGGATGAACGGCGGGCGACTCGTCGCCGCCGACCGGGCGATCCCCTACGGCACGATCATGACCATCCCCGGCTACAACTACGGCAAGCCCGTACAGGTCTGGGACCGCGGCGGCAAGATCAAGGGCAACCGCCTGGACCTCCTATACCCGACCCACGAGATCGCGATGCAGTGGGGCGTGCAGGACCTGCCGGTGGTGTTCTGGGAGTTCGTTGAGGCGGACTGAAGACCGTGCCGCGCAAGGCGAAGGTTCAATGGCGAATAAGCTTTACCCAAAGCCCGTTCGGGCAGCATTTTTTGCTTGCCCGGATTCTTTACCTTGATGCTTGGGATTTTGGCACCCTCTGCGTCTGAGGCTCGCTTATATGGATCGGTTATAGGTACAGGCACGATCGTTTTGGCCTCATAGTTGTATACGTCAAGATCGAGATATAGCGCCATATTTTGAACAGCGAGTCGTTTTGCAACTCATGCCGAGCAGTCGAGTTCGCGATCGAGTCCCCTTAGTTGTTGATTCCTGTCTCGCTTATGGGCCGTGTTATTTGGCGGCACGGCCCGTAGAGGCGTAAAGTACCGGGATGTTAAATCTTAAATCGTTCTTGTTTGCGTTCGCCTCGCTTGTTTTTCTATCAGCATGCCATACACATTCTCCTAGCCAAGGCCCACCGAATGTCATCCTGATCAACGCGGACGACCTGGGCTACGGCGACCTGTCGTGTTACGGCGCGACGCTGGTAAGCACGCCGAACATTGATGCGCTGGCTGAGCGGGGGCGGCGGTTTACCGATGCGCATTCTGCGAGTGCGGTTTGTTCGCCTTCGCGGTATGGGTTGTTGACCGGGCGGTACCCGCTTCGGCGGAATATCTGGGGGCCGGTGCATCGCCAGCACCCTTTGGTCATCTCGAAAGACACGCCAACCCTTGGCACGCTGCTTCAGCAGGCGGGCTACGACACGGCGTGTGTCGGTAAGTGGCACCTGGGGGTCGGCGAGGAACGCACGGACTGGAACGGCAAGCTTTCTCCCGGGCCCAACGCCTGTGGCTTCGACTATTACTTCGGTCATGCGGTTGTGAATTCGAGCCCGCCGTATGTGTATGTCGAGAAC
Organism: Phycisphaeraceae bacterium; assembly: GCA_019634195.1. Lineage (GTDB taxonomy): Bacteria > Planctomycetota > Phycisphaerae > Phycisphaerales > Phycisphaeraceae > JAHQVV01. Next base: position 6,883 of record JAHQVV010000181.1, read on the forward strand.
GATGGCATCGTTGGCTACGACCCGGAGGACCCGATCGTCTTCGGCAGGGGCGCGAAATCGGTGACGCAGCGGTTCCCCGAGAAAAGTATCGCTGGCGTCGGCGGTGCCCAAGCGGCCCACCTTCTGTACCGCGACAAAGAAGTCGGCACGACCTTCGTTGAAAAATCGGTCAAGTGGATATCGGATCGCCCCAAAGACAAGCCCTATTTCCTCTACCTTGCGACAACGAACATCCACCACCCGTTCACGCCGGCCAAGCAGTTCGACGGCACGAGCCAGGCGGGGATCTACGGCGACTTCATCCACGAGCTGGATTGGATGGTTGGCGAAGTAATCAAAGCGGTCAAAGCCCGCGGCGAGTTGGACAGCACGCTGATCATCTTTACCAGTGACAACGGCGGGATGCTCAACATGGGCGGGCAAGCCGCCTGGGAAGCGGGGCACCGGATGAACGGCGACCTGCTGGGCTTTAAGTTCGGCATCTGGGAAGGCGGCCACCGCGTGCCGATGATCGCGGCCTGGCCGGGGCGCATCCCGGAAGGGACCGAGTCCGATGCGCTGATCAGTCAGATCGATTTGTTTGCGACCCTCCGTGCGGTCCTGAACCCACCCGCCCACGACGCCACGGCCGGCTTGGATAGCATCGATCAATTGCCGGAATTGCTAGGGGAAGCCGAGAAGCCGCTGCGTGATGAGCTGGTTGTGCTTAGTAATAGCCCGAAGCATGTTTCAATCCGGACGGACCGCTGGCTCTACATCCCCGCGCCGGGCGAGGGCGGTTTCAAGGGTACGCAGTGGGGCAGGCACCTCATTAGCGGTGTCGCCGCGATGAAGCACACCGGTCAAGTCAACAGCGATGTCGTTGAT
>JAHQVV010000182.1 GCA_019634195.1 Phycisphaeraceae bacterium
CGACAAGGCGAATCTTGTATGCCATCGGGTCGCCGAACATGCACGGCACCTGGCCCGTTGCCACGCCAGGCAACGCGGGGAAGACGTGGACGGGGAACCCGTCGAAGTACCACTGCTTGCCGACGCGGTAGAACGATTGCGACCACTTGGCATCGCTCTCTTTCAATGCTAGGCACGCACGGCGGAAAGTTCGCGAGACGTAGAACGCCGCGGCCTCGTCGTCTTCAACACGGAAGTCAACCGCATCGATCAAGTCGTACATATCAGAGAATGCGAAGTTGCCTGAACTGCTTGACGTGACGCCAGCAGCCGCCGCGTTGGCCAACCCGTGCATCGCATTTGCACCGCCCGCGCCGACCATCGACTGCATCGTGATCTTCCGGGATAAGCGTTGGATGAGCGTATTCTTGATCTTGTCGGCAAAGTCATAGCCAGCCGATCGTACGAGTTTCGCCGAAGCCTTGAGCTTCCCAGAACGGAATGGGTGATTGCCAAGGCTGATCCCTGTCAAGCTAGGCTCGACAGTTGGGGTCTCATCCACAACCGGAACTTCTTTGGTAACCGGGTTGCTATCCTCGTCGAGTACGGGGTCACCGTCTTCATCAAGGACAGGTACTGTCTGCGTAGAAATCGTTTGCTGATCCGCTTCATTGTCCGCGTCGTCGATCACCGGCGACCCAACGCGGCCATGCTTCTCATTGATGATCACGTCGAAGATACGCAATGCCGGGCCGTAGCCCTTGGCAATGTCGTAGACCTCCCCCTCGACCGATCCTGGCATGTGAATGCCGCCGCTTGAACCTGTCACCAGGACGTTTGAAGTTTCGCCCGTCTTGATCCAATTGTTGAAGGCCTGGCGTTGTGCGTGGTAGTTCGTGTTCTTCGCGCGTTGCATGTTGCGTTCCTTGCTTAAGCTCAAACCATGAGCGTGTTCATTCGATCGATCAACTGCTGATCGGCCTCTTGTTCTGATCGGGGGGCGGTGATCTCAGCCATCTCGTTGGCCAAGATCGTGTCTGCGGCATTGAGGCCGGCACGGTTACGTTGGCCAGCCAGGCGCCTTGCTGAGGTCGGGGTGTTCGTGAAGCAATCAAAATCCCCCGAGCAGTTGATGGCTTTGTTCGGGCTTAACTCATCCGCAAAGCCTTGCGAGACAGCATCCGAACCGACCAGCCACGTTTCCGATGTCATCATGTTCTCGATCACGCCCTGGCTGACACCGGTGCGTGATGCGAACGTGCGAGCGATTGAGCCCTTCGTCTGATCTAAGACATCGGCTGCCTTACGTAATTCCTCCGCATCGCCTGAGACTAGGTTCGTCGGGTCATGCAACATCAGGTAGCCGTTTTCAGCGATCTTGACGACATCCCCGGCCATCGCTACCCATCCCGCCGACGACGCAGCAATACCATCGATCCAAGCAACCACCTTGGCCGTGTGACCCTTGATGATGTTGTAGATGGCCGTTGCTTCGGCCACGCTGCCACCCCGGCTATTGATGTGCAGGTCGATCTCGGCGACGCTACCCAGGTCGGCCAGCTCATCGCGTACAGTCTCAGCGCCAATCATCCCAGCCCAGCTTGGGCCGATGTCGTCATAGATGTAAATCGCAGCCTTACCGTTGCCGAGGTTTCGGACATCAAAATTTGCAGGCACTACGCCTGCCTTGGTTCGTTTTCGCGCGGTCATTGAATCCCTACTTCCATAATTGCTGGCGCGGCCGACACGCGGGCACCTTGTTCGGTAAGCCGATCAATACCGTCTGCCATGCGCTTTTGAAGGTCTGTTTGTTTTTTCTGCTCTGCAAGCTGCGGATCGACCGCACGCTGTGCCGAGAAGGCCGCAGCCTGAGCGGCGGCGCTGCCAGCGCGGACCAGCGACGGGCCAGACGCCGATCGCAATGGGCTATTGAGTTGACTTTCCTTCTCAAGCTCTTGCCTACGCTTGATCGCCTCAACTGCCCGCCGAATCTGATCATCCCCAGCGCCAAGAGCCTCCAAGTTAAGCAGCGTCTTTTCATCCTCGCTTAGGCCGAATAGACGAACTTGCTTCTCCAGGTCCTCAACGATCCCGGCAATCGTGTTTCCCCGATCACGCTGCTCTTCAAGCTGGCGAAGCTTCTCCATCGTGGAACGAGCCTTCTCGATCTCGTCAGCGCTAGCGCCCAGGGCCTCAAGGTCAAACAACTTGATCTGCTGGTCATTCAACCCGAAGCGGTCAAGCTGCCTCTGCAGGTCGGTCAATGTCTTTTTAACCTTCTCGACATTTTCAAGCTGCTCTTCGTATGCCACAGAAGCCGTTTCCACAGCCTCTGTTTGCTGCTCGGTGGCTTCGGCGGCTTCGCGTGCTGCCTGGCGTGCTTTCTCTGCACCCTCTTCGATTCGGTCAAAGAATGCGTCGATGTCCTGGCCACGCTTATTGTTGACCAAGTCCTTGAACATCTGATTGCCTTCGTCCGCCAGCTCAAGCGTCGTCCGTTCTAGCTCGTCATTGAAATCCTTAAGCCATTGCGGTGTCTCGTACTCAAAGCCCAATGCCTGAGCCACCGCCTCGACCGCATCACTGAGCTTCTCGACTACATGCGTGATAGCCGCAACAGTGGCAGTAGCGCCGACTTCCAGCGTCTTCCATGCCAGCCGAAACACATCAACTGTGTTGGCCACTAGGGCGACGGCTTTACCCACAAAACGCAAGCCAGAGCTAATAATGCTTGTCGTCTCGATACTGTCAGTCTGAACATTCAGAATCTGCTCAGAGATCGATGTGAGATACGGAGCCAAGTCAGCAGTGATTGACTGTTGGACGCCGTTGATTTTCAACTTCAGACGACCAAAGTTGTCTACCGCTTCCTCCACCGCCGCGGCATCCACCGCGGTAAGAGCGGCGCTGTACTTATCAATCTCCGCTTGTGATTCACGAAAGACGTCGCTGCCCTGATTGAGCAGGTTCAGCATCGCCGTGCCTTCGCGCCCAAAAATCTGCTGGGCCATCGACGCGGCCATACTGCGATCTTCAACGCCGCTGAATGCGTCGGCCAGAGTCGCTAGCTGCTCGTCAGGCGACATCGTCGCCAGCTCTTCGGACGAAACGCCCAGGTCATCGAACACCTGCTTGAGCGTTCCGCCGCGCGAGTTGGCATCTCCAATAGACCGGACCATGCGCTGAAGTGATTTGTCAAACTTATCCGCCCCCACACCGTTCAAGTCTGCGGCGTGGCGCAAGCCGGCAAGCTTTTCAACCTGCAAATCGATCGAGCGTGCGAACTTGGCCGACGAATCAATCTGCTCAAGCTGCCGCGAAGTCATAGCAGCCAGGCCGACTGCGGCTATGGCCCCGCCTGCAGCCACCGCGATACCGACTCGCTTGCCGATCCGCTTGAGATCCCGACCCCACGCCTTAGCCCGCCTGCGCGACCGCTGCAGCCGCGTGTTGAACTGGCTGGTGTCGAGCGTGAGCTTTGAGACGATAGAGCTGATGGTGGCCATGGCTTAGCGTTCTGTCGCTTTCTTAAGTTCGGCGAGCAAGTCGGTTGTGTCGATAGCACTGCGTGATCGACTCAAAGGGTCTGGCACAAGATGGACCCGAGGGATTACGGTCTCAACGATCCAACCTTGGTTCGTGACGCCGTATCCTGCCGCGGCTAGGGCGCTGCGTTGATGTCGCTCGGAGGCGTTAAAGAACATCGACAAGGCAGCAGCAGTAATCGCGCCCTTCGCATCGGCTGCCAAACCTTCCAGCTTTTCGCTTGTCATCTTGAGATCACTCATTGTTGATACACCTCTTGGCACGCTGCCGTGCCTTGGGGCTTTTCCGCCTTGGTTGCTTAAGGATCGCCATATAAAAAATTAAAATGTTCGCATAAAAAATAAAGCGGATAACAGTCGGTCTCGGTGTTTTCTGAATGCTCAGAAATTAGAGGCCCCCCTGGGGTAATTCTGACGACGTAGCAGCATGCTTACTCGCTGACACAGGCTGAAGCGTGAACTCGAACGCGGCCGCAAGCCTGTCAAAGCTTTGAGTTGAAACGCTGTGCCCAGCCATGAATCGCCGCACAACTGCATCGCCAACACCGGCAGTCAATGCAATTCGGTAATTGCTCATGCCGGTCAAGCGAAGACGTTCGCGGAGCTGTTGGGTTGCTGTAGCGTTCATGCTTGCATTCTTACGATGTCGGATTATTTTTTCTACCCGTTTTTATCGCCGTTCTTTTTCGCCCAGCATTTACGGGGGTGCATACACCCGCTGGCTCTCTCGAATTTATCTCGACGGGTGGGCCAACGTTCGGGCGCACGCCTCATCGCGCGTATGGACGGCTTCCTGCTCGCTGGTGGCGTCATCAACCCACACGCCGGTGATGATCTCGACAGCACTCAGCGGCAGATCAACGCCTAACGCGATCGCTTCACGGGCGACGAGCACTGCAACACGCCGCCTCTGCTCTTGTGTGAGCTGACCCTTACCGTCAGCGTCGCTTGCTATCTGCCGAATCTCTTCGGCCAACAGGCTCCACCTGGCGGTGAGCTTTTTGGCTTGCTTTCCTTTTTGAATATCTGAAATTATTTTTGGCATAGGTGTGTCTCCATTTACTCGCCTTACCATTGAACCCCCTACTACTGGATTGCAGCAAGTTATCCAGTAGTAGGGGGTCTAGGGGTCATAAGGGATTCGTCTATCGGCGGCGGCTCTTGGCCCGGCAAGCATGACCACCACGCCGGCGGCGCTACTCCCTTCTGTGCAACTGATTCAACCTCAGCAACAGCCTTTGCCTTCTTCCATACGTGGTCGCCAAAGTCGGCCAGCAGACGGGCCTTGTTGAGCTGCTTGGTTAGCACTGGCCCACCGGCAAGATGGGATTGAATCCACTCGGCACACTCGTTTGTCTTGTTGGGCTTCTCCACCTCTTGCGGTCGATCCATGTCCCAGGCCGTGATATCTGATTCGCTTCCCCAGCGAATGGCACCGGGCTGGTCTGGGCTGGACCCGACGATCTCGTATTCGATCGATTTGGCTGGGCGAAAATCATTTGCCTTCACGGGTGCAAGCAAGCACTGGTCCGCCTTCGGGTCCATCTTGCCGAGATACCAAACGCTTCGAGCTGCGCCACCAATCGCACGTCCACCACTCAGTCGATCGAGTGGGTCGGCGTAGCCGCCTTTATTTGTGTGCGCAAGGATCAGCGAACATACACCCGTCCCTTCAGAAAGCTCCTGCAGCGGCCACAGGCATTTCCTGATGTTCGCGTTATCGATCATCCGCATCGACGGATATAGCGAGTCGAGCGTATCGATGATGATCAACTGCAGGCCAGCCATTGATTTCACGGCCTTCGTCAGCGCGGTGGCGTCCTCCGCCAGGTCAATCATTGGGTCGTCGGGGTTGTCAGTTCTCCCCGAGATGACAACCTTTGACAAGTTTGCACCGGCCATTTTTAATCGGTCGCGGATTGATGCGTCAGTGCCTTCGCCCTTGAGGTAGAGCACGGACCCGGATTCACACGCCGCCCCATCCGGCCACTGGTCGCCGTTACTGATCCTTGATGCCAGGTCCGCAGCGATCGTAGACTTGCCTAGGCCTGGCCGTGAGAATATGACGTTGATGCTCGACTTGAGGAAGCGGCGCTTCCAGGTGTAGTTTGTACCTTCGTCGTCTATTGATGACACGGGGCGCATGACGAAACTCCTTTTTTCTCGCTTAGGTTTCCTTTGCTTTTTGGGCTGTGCCTCTCCCTTGAGTTGGGTGGCCAGCTCTCGGATGTGCTTGTCGATAAGATCGACCGAGATAGGCTGAGCGGCTTCGTGGCCCACGATCTCAGCCAACGCCGAAGCCGCAGCATGCCCGTCGTTTCGCCGGCGTGCGGTGCACAAGGCAGTGTGCAGTCTTGTGGCGTCTTTCAATTGGAGCTTTCGTGCTGCCATCTCACCACACCTCATCATCGGTAGGCGCTACCATTGTGTAGCTGGTGACGCAGACGCTGTTACTGGACTTGGGGCCGTCTGGCCCTAGAAGCGCTACATCCATGGATGTTATGCAGTAGCCATCAAATCCGACGACTGCCCACTTCTCGTGCACGCCTTCGCTCAGCTCGACGATTGCCCAAAATTGTTTTGTTGTGTTCTCGTATTGCCCCATTACCACGTCTCCCGTGCCGAAGGTTTCTTAGTGGTGAAGCCGTAGACCGCGACTTGATCAGATCGCTCAGGTCCGTGCGGCCCCATCAGAATCGCGACAGGCTCGTCATCAATCATCGCATAATCAACGACAAGCCAACACTCAAAAACGTGCGGCATGATTTCGACAACGGCCCAGAAATTTGCTTTTTTAGATCGATTTTGTTTATAGTGCATATGGCCATCCCTAGCCTTTCCCCGTCGTCCTTGTCGCTAAACCGGACGCGGGGCTTTTTCTTTAACAGATAAGTAAGTCAGATACCCGCCGCTTCACATTCAGCGGCGAGTTCAGGGTCGATCGCACGCCTGTGGGGTTGACGCTTTGGCTGCTCCGCCTGTTGAAGCTGTGCAATAAACCATCGCACGCACTCAGGCGAGGTGACGTATTTTCGTCCAAAGGGGACCGCCGGCAGCTTCACGCCGCGCTTGCCCTTGGTGCGGTATCGCCAGATGCTGAAGGGAGAAACGCCGAGTAGCCGGCCTACCTGGGCGTCAGTGAGCAGGTCCGACTTGAATGGGTCAATACGTGGGGGATTATTGCTATGGCTTGCTGTGTCTTGCATGGAAATGCATCTTGCAAGTGTGCAAAAAACATTTCAACCCGTTTTTGCATGTACAAGATTCAGCTCGGAAAGAAACTGTCTTCAACCTCGCCAAGGGCCTGGCGTAGCGGCCTGGGCGTAGCCGTTAGCGTGGCCGAAAGGCCTAGGTCGGCCAGCTCGCGGACAGTTGAAATAGGTACTGGGATTTGGACGTAGATAACTTCACTCATTGCTTGCTCCCGGTCACACGTCCGTACGCGTTCCCAACACGGCCATAGCCGGCCAGTAGGAGGGGCTTGCCCTTGCCGAATCGCCTGCGGATCACGGATTCGTCGCTAACGACGTGCTCGTGATCCTTGAGCATCCACGTCCTAATGCCCCCGGCTTGCGATGGGCCATGCTTGTCGATCACCTTGGCGATGTAACCGTCAAGCTCGCTGAACCGGTCACGCGGACCGTCTAGCTGGCCCAAAGCCGACCGCAGCATGCTTGGCGTAGCCGTAAGCGTGGCCGACAGGCCAAGGTCGGCCAGTTCGCGTGCCTGCTCCAACGGCATTGTTATTGAGACGTGGACGACGCTTGCGGTCGCCGAGGTGTCGGAGATATGCTGAGTGATAGCTGTCATTGCTGGTAGCTCCTTTGCGTACAGCAGTGCGGTGAGAGCCGTGCAGGTGTCCTACCACCTTCGCGGCTTGCTTATTTATGAGCCGACCACGTTGGCCAGCTCAAAAAATTCATTCATTCAAGAGTGGCCAGCCCTCAATCCTCAGCCTTGTCGCCTTCCTTTTCCGCCCCGGTTTCATCGTCCTCATCGGGCTTTGTCTTACCGTACTTCTCAAACATCACACGCGCAATGGCTTTGATCCAAAATTCGCGCATGACCTCTCGACCTTCAGGCGAAATATCAATCGGTGCGCCTTTGATCACGACGTTGTCCGGGTTGGCTGGGTTTCGTTTCGGCTTCTTCTTGGCTGATTTTTTCTTCGACACAGGTATATCCCTTCGACTGGCGATCTAGCGCTTACCCAATTTGTTCAATCGCGGCTTCGGCCTTGGCATAGTCTCGACCGGCGTATCGCTCGACAAGCGCGTAACCACTATGGCCGAGGACAAGCACAACATGCTCAGGGCCGAATTCTTCAAGCAGCACCTTTGCTGCGGCGTTACGGCATTGCTTGGCGGTCCACTTGGATACACCGGCCTGCTTGCATGCTCGCTCGATGGCTTGAGTGACCGAACCAACCTTGTACTGCTCACCCGGCTTCCGCATCGGTGACAACTTCACGTTCGTCCCCTTGCGGTTACCGCACAACTCAGGAGTTACACGCTCAGCAGCGCGCCTAGCGCGAATCCACGCGTCGGCTTCGAGCGGCGAGAACAGCGGCTTATGGATCGGTCGATCAGCCAGGTACTGCTTGACGATACTGCGTGCGCGTGGTCCAAGCGGGATGCGTCGCACCTTGCCTTTGTGAGCCGTCTTATGGTGTTTAGGCGTGTACCACCATGTTTTCTTGCTCGTGTCGATCATAGCCGCCGTCATTCTCACGGCCTCACCAGGACGCATGCCAGTGTGTCGCATTAGATCGGCGATCGCGGCAACCTGCGGCGTCAGGTAGGGCAGCACGGCATCAACATCGCCCCACGGGACCGCTTCAGCTTCGCCAGGCTCTTTGACACCCTGCTCACCGTACTGAAGCTGATCCAACAGCGCGAGTTCATGCCAGATCGTAGAGCGGACCAACTTCTTTTTCGCCGCCCACTTAAAGCATTTGCGTATCTTCGTGATCAGATCGTTGATGTACTCGCGATTCAAGCCCTCAGCGATCATGGCGTCACGGATCGCTTCCAACTCATCGGCCCCGAACTCTGAAGCAGGAAGCCCGCCGGCGATAGATCGACACCGTTTAATCGCCTGCTTAATCTTACTGGCGTTGCTGGGGATGTTCTTATCACCGTCGCTGAAGCTGTACCGCTTCTGGATCGACCGCCAGTAGGCCAGAGCTACCACCCCAACCGTGTACTGGCCGACCTGGGCTTGCCTAGCTTGAGGCGTGCCAGGCTTACCATCCACCACCTCGCCTTGATCGCGCCAAGCTTTGATCGTCTTGGCGTACAACTCATGGCTCTCGACGGACCCATGCTCGCCGAGGTACACATCTCTGCGCTGGCGGGTGCGCCTATCGGTGAGCGTGACAATCGCTTGGCCGCTACGTTTGTGTAGTCGGTAGGACGGATCGGGCTTTTTTTTCAGTGCCATGCTGGGGTGCTCCAAAACTGGCCGATGTGCCTGCGGTATGTACCGCAGGGTTTTCGGAGTTTTGTCAGCACCGCCGGTCTGGGCGGGGTGTCGCAACATGCGACCCTGACATGATTTACTTCAATGGGCGATACAGGACTCGAACCTGTGACCTCACGCGTGTGAAGCGTGCGCTCTAGCCAGCTGAGCTAATCGCCCTCATACCACCCGGCCTGTGCGGACCTCACTCGTTTCGGCGGCCGGGGATGGCTAATTAGCACATTCTAACAGCCTCACCAGACGATTGCTCAACACGGTTGAGGGGCAAGTGCCGGGCTTTCGAGCGGCTGATACCCGCCGCCTACCCGCTCCGAGGGCGAGTTATCCCACGATTCCATTTTTTTTGCCGGCCGGGGCTAACGATTGTGCCTTGCCGTGCGAAGTAATACTGTTAGATGTTCGATTTTCCCTTCACCCGGCCGCGACTCTGCAGGCATGAATCCCGACAACCGCTCCCAACTCACCACCCATTGGATGCAGGCCCAGTCCGCGTTGCAGGCCTACATCCTCTCCAGCGTCGGCAACTTCGCCGACTCGGAGGACATCCTCCAGCAAGTCGCGCTCGACGTCTCGGCTTCTTTTGAGAGGTACGACCCGGGCCGGCCGTTCATCCCCTGGGCGATGCAGATCGCCAAGCGACGCATCGCCGACTTCTACCGCAAAAACAAGAACGCGGCCTGCCTGTTCGAAGAGACCGACCTCGAACTGCTCGCGCAGGCGCATGCCAGGCTCTCCAAGAACGAGGGCACCAGCGGCGAGGTCGCCGACCTGCTCGAGTCCTGCCTCGACCGCCTGCCCGAAAAGTCGCGCAGGCTGGTCGATCTTCGCTACCGCGACGGGCTCAAGCCCGCGGAGATCGCCCATACCACCGGCCGATCGGGGGGTGCCATCCGTGTCGCGCTCAACAAGATCCGCAACGCCTTGGGCCGGTGTATCCGGTCCGGCACAGAGAGGGGGCACGCCCGTGGAGCGTGACCCCGCCGAACTCATCGAGGCGTACTTCAGCGGAGAGCTGGACGCAGCCGGCGCCAGTGCCCTCCGCGCTTGGCTTCGCGAGGACCCGTCTCGGTTTGAGCGCCTCGCCTCGGAGTCCCGCCTCGAAGCCGCGCTCAACAAGGTCTATCAGGCCCGCCGCCTGCAGGGCGTGTTCGACTCGGTCGATGTCCTCGACGAGCTCCTGCGCGACGCCGAGGCGCACCCCACCGAGCCGGTCGACATCACCGACGCGCTCGAGCGCGACCGGCGGGAGAGGGCACAGAAACGCACTCAAGCGCCGCACGACATCTCTCGCCGCACCGACTTTGTGATCCCGAAGTGGGTGGTCTACGGCGGGGTCGCCGCCCTGTTCATCGCCGCGGTGATCTTCTGGCCCGGCTCGCAACCGCCCGCGACACCGCCTGTTGTTGACAACAACGCCAACACACATCAGCCCGCCCCCCCGTTAAATTCTGCCCGCCAAGTTGCGACGCTGACCGCCCAACACGATGCGCGTTGGGGCACGCCGAGCTTTTCGGTTGGTGACGGCCTGCGTGCCGGCCAACGGTTGACCCTGGACGCCGGCCTCGCCGAGATCACAACTGAGCGCGGCACGGTCGTCGTGCTGCAAGGGCCCTGCACCCTCAGGCTCACCGAGGCGGACGACACGCTGTACCTGCAACGCGGCAGGCTCGCCGCAGATGTCCCACCAAGCGCGGTCGGTTTCACCGTTGAAACGCCGACCGCCCGCGTCGTGGACTACGGTACCCAGTTCGGCGTTGAGGTAGACAACACGGGCGCGACCGAGACCGCCGTATTCGAAGGCGAGGTCGAGCTCGGCGAGCTGAGCAGCGACGCCGACAGACCGGCGAGGTCGATCCGCCTCACCGCGGGCTGGTCCTCAAGCGTGAACAAGGAAGATGGCCTCCGCCGTGAACCGGTTGCACTGACCGGACAAGACCATGCCCGCTTCGTGCGATCGATCGAGCAAGTGCAAGACCCGGGCCTGGCGTATCAGAATGCCGTGCTCAAGAGCAAGCCGCTGGTGTACTGGCGGTTCGACGGCGAAACCGATCACGTTACCAACGAAGCAGGCCAGGCCCGATGGGCCGGCAAGCCTATTGGCCGGGTCGCAAAGGGTGAAGGCCTCTTTGGCTCGGCGGTCGAGTTGAGCAGCCAGGCCGAAACGATAGGCGTGGTCGGGACCGACAGCCCGATCCACTTGGGCCAGACCGACGCGTACACGCTCGAGGCGTGGTGCCTGGCCAAATCGCACCACTGGGGCCGGGTCGTCGGGCTCGCGCCCTTTAACCCTGAACGCACAAAGAAGATCACGTACCTGGCTATTGTTGAGCTGCTGAACAAGGAAGGGGGCATAACGCTGCCCTTCTTACAGGACCACCCTTCACAGGCGCGTTTCTTGCACCGCAACCCTCCCGAGGCTGATACCTCGAAGGGCGCGAACCTCTTCAGCGGCAAAGAGTATCCCGTCAATCAATGGGTGCACATCGTCGCGGTCAAGGACCATGGCGTCATGAGGCTCTATATCGACGGCCAGCTGGTAGGCGAACAGGAAGACAGTCAGGGCCTTGACAAAGACCTGCCGCTGGAATTCTCCATCGGCTTCTCGGACACGGCCCACAAGGCGGAATCCGGCATCACGCCAGACTACTACTTGCGGTCTTTCCATGGAAGGATTGACGAGGTCGCGCTGTACAACACCGCGCTGCCGCTAGAAACAATCCAACACCATTTCACGCTCGGGCGTACGGGCATCAAGAACTGATCTTTATAAACCATTTCATTCCCCTTTAGGAGGTTTCTCATGAGAGCTTTGAGTCTTGCCACACTGTCCGCCGGCCTGCTGGTCGGCACCGCCGCGCACAGCGCGATCACCTATGTCGATGCCGTGGAAGGGTCGTCCGGCAACACCTACGCCACCGGCGGGTCGCTCGGTGACACGTCATGGCTCGGCGTGAACAACTCTTCAAACGTACTTGAAGACCAATGGTCCACGCGTACCGTCTTCGGCAACAGTGGCTCGCTCTACCAGGCACTGCATGTCGTCACGCCGCCCGGAAACCCCGATGACATCCCCGAGTTAACCACCGAGATCACCGGCCTTGCCGACGGGTCTTACAACATCTGGGCCTTCTTTTGGGATGTTGCTGGTGACCAGTCTTGGAACCTGGACGCGGGGCTGACCTCCGGCTCGCTGACCACCTACCCCGTGCCAGGCGATACCGCACCGGGTACATCCACGGGTGTCGTGACCGCCTCGACCCTGAGCTTCGATTCCGCGGTAACGACAACCGATGCCAACTTGACGATGTACGGCGTGAACATCGGCACGGCCGTTGTCTCGGGCGGCTCCACCGTCAACGTCTACGTCAACAACACCGCCGGCGACACATTCAATGACCGCTCTTGGTACGACGGCGTCGGCTACGAGATCGTCCCCGAACCATCGTCGCTCGCGCTACTGGGGCTCGGCGGCTTGGCGCTGCTGCGTCGCCGGCGCGGCTGATTCACCTCAAAGGTCCAACCGTGTTCCGCTTCTAGCGGAGTCGGGCACGTTTCCATTCGGTGTGTTTTCAAATCTTTTTCTCCAGGAGTGATCAACGTGCGCAAAGCGTTTACCCTTATCGAATTGCTCGTCGTCATCTCGATCATCGCGCTATTGATCGCGATTTTGCTGCCCGCGTTAGGCGCTTCGCGGGAGGCGGCTCAGCGCATCGCCTGCCTGTCCAACCTCAAGCAGCTGGCAACGACGGCGACCGCGATCTCGGTCGATAACAAGGGTTGGCTGCCCGAACCGCGTCAATCCGGCACCGGCCAATATGTCACGGTTGCGTTTGATGAGCGCGAGTGGGAGATGTTTGAAAACGCCGGCCATGCCGTCGAGCTGATGGCCTGCCCGGGGCGCGAATACGAGGTAAAGGCAACCTCGCCCACCGTCAACAACATCGTGCACGCCTACCAGTACTTCGGGGGCGTCGGCCGGGAGACCGACACCGGCGAACGCAACGGCAAAGGCCACTGGTACGGCACGCCGGCGGGTAAGGTCCCGCACGCCAGCCCGGTGCGCGAAGATGAGTTGGTGCACGGCCGGGCCCTCGCCGCCGACGTGACCATCCTTACCGGCAGTTCGTGGACGCAGGCTGAATCGATATGGGATGTTTCGCTGCCGGCCCACAAGGCGCGCACCAACGACACGAATGTGGTCGGCGCGGGCATGGACGGGATCAGCCCCGACGGCGGCAACCACGTCTTCGGCGACGGCTCGGGAGAGTGGGTCCCTTTAGGGCAGATGTACGAGCTTCACACCTGGTTTAGCGGCCAACGCCGGTCCTTCTGGTTCCAGGACGACATGCCCGACGCGCTGGCTAACACCACCAACCTCAACGGCGAGGCGCGTCAATAGGCCCGAGCCATTCGAACACGCCCTTACCTCATACTGAAGCCCTTAGGGCCACGACGATGACGGATCGACGGGCCGCTGGATATCGATCCACGGCCGCAGCGCCTCGACGGTCTTGCTGCCAATCATGGGGACGCGTGCCATGTCGGCGGCGGACCGGAACGGGCCGTTCGCGTCACGGTCGGTGATGATTCGTTGCGCGATGCCCCGGCCGATGCGCGGCAACAAGCAGAGCGTGTCCAAGTCCGCCGCGTTCGGGTCGATCC